>JAFYVO010000265.1 GCA_017549085.1 Thermoguttaceae bacterium | reverse complement strand
CGCGTAACGAAACCGCTGATTAAATTCGAGGACGAAGCAAATAAAAATCTTGAAAAAAAAGAGCCGTTCGCAAACTACCTTAAACCGGAGGGGACGGCGCAAGGGTTTCGGGATTTACTTGTAGAAAACTGGAACGAAGGGCGACGTTATGGGACACTTTTTTGTATTGAGGAAGCGGCGCAAACGTTCGACTTCGATAAATCCGGCAAGGGCGCGGGAACGGCTTACTCGATTTTAATTAAATGTATCGAGGGCAGGCCGCAAGGCGTTGCGCTTGCAACGCGCGGGCAAACATACGCAAGCGCCGTTTGTTGCGCTTTCCTTGGCGGCATTCAACCGGGCGCGATTCGTAACGCGTTCGAGCAAAACAACCAAGCTATCGAACAAGGTTTTATCCATCGTTTCGCGTGGGCGTTCGTCCCAAAACGTCCGCTTAGACTTCCGGAGCGCAACGAAGCGCGAACGAAACGGAACGAAGAAGCGACGGCGAACTTCGAAAGTTTTTTGCGTTGGCTTAACCGCGAAAACCGCGTTCCCGTTGCAGAAGCCCCGTTTCAAGTCGGCCCGGAAAAGGACGACGCGGAACCGAAACCCGACCGCGACAGGGGAACGACGTTCGGCTTGACTAACGACGCGCTCGACGCTTACCGCGCTTTTATCCAACGCGTCAACGACGAAGAAGAACGCTTGATAAGGCAAGGCGCTATCACCGCTGGGACGTACCGCCACAAAGGGCCATATTTTCTTTTACCGTTGGCGTTGGGGCTTCACGTCTTTCGACAATATGACGAAGGCGCGGAACGAGCGATCGGCGACGTCGACGCGACGACGATAAAAGACGCGGCAAGTATCGTTTATTGGTTGTGGGACGCGTTCGACCAAACTTTGAGGATTACGGGGACGCGTTCGGCGTCGATTTTCGAGCAAGCGACCGGATACGATAAAACGACGCTCCGCGTCTTGGAGGTTATCAAGGAGGCGGGCGACGAAGGCGTTTTGGCGGCGGATATTCCCCGGAAAATCGCCGCGCTTAATAAGTCGGGCGGCAAGCGGAAACGCGACAAAGCGCTATCGACGCTTGAAGAGGCGGGCGAAATTGTCAAGGTCGAGAATACGCCGGGGAGCAAACGCGGCTTGAAGTACCGCGTCGCCGACTTGCGCGACGAAAACGACGACGAAACGGACGACGAATAAGGGGGTTGCGATGGCTAGAAAATCGAAAAGATACGACACCGACAAGAACGGGAAAAAGATATTCAAAGGTTGGCAAGTCGCCTTTAACGATAGCAGTAAGTCAATTTTTGTTAGCGTTAAAAAATATGACGAACGCGCCGCCAACGAAAGCCTTGACCTTTTAGCGTTGATTGAACGCGACTTGAACGGCGGCGGGCATTGGGGCGCGGGCCGATTTAGCCCTTACACAGAAGACAAGATTAAACGTTTTCAGAAAGAGCGCCCCGCCCTGTTTGCCCGTATGCAAAAAAATGGGATTATTCCGGGGGCCGCGTCAATTACCCTTGGCGAACTTTACCGAAAGTACCGGGAAGCGGCCAAGGCGAAGGGGGACGCGCCCCGAACGCTTATAACAAAGGAAACGACGTTTAACCACGTTTTCGAATATTGGGGCCGCGATCGCGACGCGGCGACGCTCACCACACAGGACGCGCGAGGGTATGTCAACTGGTTGACGACGACGGCGACCGTTAAAGGGCGCGACCGAAAGGGGTACAGTCCGGCGACAAAAGCGGCGGATATTAAGGTTTTGCGGGCGGTTTGGAAATGGGCCCGAGAAACGAAGGTGCTTGCGAACGACCCGTTTTCCGAGGTTAAACGGGGCGGCTTCATTAACTCCGAAAGGCTCTTTTATGTCGACGGCGACACGTCGCGGCGCGTCCTTGACGCTTGCCCGTCGCAAGAATGGCGGGCCCTTTTCGCCTTGTACCGTTTCGGCGGTTTACGGGCCGCCGAGGCCCTTATTTTGCGTTGGCGCGACGTTGATTTTAAAGCGGGAAAAATAACGGTGCGTTCGCCGAAAACGGAACACGTCGGCAAAGGATCGCGCCAAACGCCGCTTTTCCCCCAATTACGGAAAGAGCTAGAAGCGTGGAAACGCGAAGCCGACGCGTCCCCCGACGATCGCGTTATTTCGCGCTTTTCCGAGCAAACCAACCCCGGCCCGTTGTTAAGTAAGATTCTCCGAAAAGCGGGAATAACCCCTTGGCCGCGCTTAATTCAAAACTTGCGGGCAAGCGCTACAATGGATATTACCCGATGCTGTAAGCCGTCGGACGAATCCGAATGGCTTGGACATTCGCCCCTTGTTTCTTTGCAACATTACCAACGATCGACGCGAGACGCGTTTAACGCCGCGTTAGCTAACGAGAACCTTTTCGGCTAACGCGTCCCCCTTTCCCCACCTCTTGGCGGCGCGTTGCGTCGCCTTTTCTTTTGCCCCGCCGCGTTCGCTCGACGGGGCCGCCCCTACCCGTCGCCGCCAAGGGGGGGGGCGCGTTGCGCTCTTGACCGCGTTCGTCGACCTTCCCCGGCGACGCTCCAACGGAACGGCCTTCGAACGCCGCTTTTATTTCTGAGCGCGTCCGACGCTCGAAAGAGAAACGAAGCCGCCTTCAAGCCGCGTTCATTTTCTGAAAGCCCCCGCCGCGTCGGCGCGACGATGAAGCCGCCTTCAAGCGTTCGCGTTTTTCTTTCCGCGTCGCCGCGCCCGTCGAGAAAAGAAGCCGCCTTCAACCGTCGCTTAATTTCTGTTGGCGATCGTCGCCCCCGTCTCCAACGAAGGCCGCTTAACGCGCCGCGTCGTTCCCTTGTCGCGACGCGCGGCCCGTCGAACGACGAACAATCGACCACGGGCCGCCCCGCGAACGAACGACGGAACACCCCCGCAATCGACGGCGAACGAAAGCCGCCCGTCGGACGAACGACGCGGGAACCGTCCCCCGCCGTCTTAGCCGCCGCCAAGGTGGAAGCGCGATAAAAAGCCCTTCCCCGGCCTCCTTTCGGCTCCTTGCCCCCCTGAAAAAGCGGCCCGGCGTTGAAGATTCAACGGGCTAAAAGAACATTCAACGACGCTTAAATCCTTGTATATAAGGAGTTATCGCGAAAACTCAATCTTTCAACCTTCAACGGTTTAAAAAGGGAGAAGGAAAGAAAAAGAAAATGATAAGTGTACAGAACGAAGGCAGAAAGAAGGACGGCTTAGATAAAGGGACGCAAAAGGGAATTGTGTAACAAAAAATAATATATGTTATAATAATATATTATGTTTATCTTTTATTATTTATTTTTCCTTTTTTCTTTTTCCCTCCGCCGGGTACTATCCAGGGTACCGCCTTTCATAAACCCTATATTTATATAGGGTTTTATATCCCCGACTGGATTCGAACCAGCGACCTACGGTTTAGGAAACCGTCGCTCTATCCTACTGAGCTACGAGGACGCGATCGCGCTGCAAAACAAACTCGGCTTAAAGCGCGAAGTTCGTTCGGCAACAAAAAAACGCGGTTTAATTATTGTAAACGACGGCGCGGCGACGTCAAGGGGAGGCGCCGCGTCTTACGGTTCAGTCGCGATAACCGTTCGGATACTTCTTTTGCCAGTTGTACGCGTCGCGACACATCTCTTCCAACCCGAGTTTCGCCGACCAACCGAGCGCTTCGTTCGCCAGCGTCGGATCGGCGTAACAGGTCGCGACGTCGCCCGGACGGCGCGCGGTCAGCTCGTACGGAATCTTCACGCCGTTCACCTTTTCAAACGTCGTTACCAAATCCAAGACGCTGTAACCGACGCCCGTCCCGAGATTGTACACGCTAACGCCCGGCTTCGCCTTGCGATACGCGGCGACGTGTCCGAGCGCCAAGTCGACGACGTGAATGTAGTCGCGAACGCCGGTGCCGTCCGGGGTCGGGTAGTCCGAACCGAAGACGCTCAACTTTTCGCGGCGCCCCACCGCCACTTGGCAAACGAACGGCGCCAAGTTGTTCGGAATCCCCAACGGATCTTCGCCGATTTCGCCGCTCGCGTGCGCTCCGACCGGATTGAAATAACGAAGAAGCGTAACCGAGGCCTTTTCGTTCGCTCGAGCAAAGTCGCGCAAAATCTGCTCGATCATCAACTTCGTCCAACCGTAAGGGTTCGTGCAGCCGGTCGGCTCCGTTTCTTTCAACGGAACGTTTTGCGATGTTCCGTAAACGGTCGCCGAGGAACTGAAAACGATTTTATTGACGCCGAACTCCTCCATCAGCTCGCAGAGAACCAACGCGGAGTCGATGTTGTTGCGGTAATACTTCAACGGCTGCGCGACCGATTCGCCGACCGCTTTGTAACCGGCGAAGTGAACGATCGCGTCGAACTTGAACTCTTCGAAGAGTTTGCGCGTCGCGTCTTTGTCGCAAACGTCGACTTCGCGGAGCGCAATCTTTTTGCCGGTCAGCTTCTCGACGCGCTCGATCGACTTCGGCGAACTGTTGCTAAAGTTGTCCGCGACGACGACTTCCGAACCGTCGTTCAAAAATTCAAGCGCGGCGTGCGAACCAATGTAACCGGCGCCGCCGGTGAGCAAAACAGTCGCCATTTCGATTTCCTTTCCTTAAAAGACGTCGCGCTCAAAACGCCTCGACGCCCAAAGTTCGATAGGCGGCGCGCCGTTCGTCGACCGCCTTCTTCTATTGTACGTTCGCAATAAAAATCGTCAAGGGGCGGCGACGGCAAACGTCGCCAAGGGATAAAAAAAGACGCGCCGACCGAAATCGACGCGTCCTTTTCGCTTGTTGGCGTCGCGTCGTCTGAACTCTGATTCAAACGACGCTTCTAAGGGGAAGATTACCAGTTGCTACCGCCGCCGTAACCGCCGCCCATATTGCCGCCGTAACCACCGCCGCCGTAGCCGCCGCCGTTGTTGCCGTAGCCGCCGCCACGATTATTGTTGCCGTAGCCGCCGCCGTAGCCGCCGCCGTTGTTGTTGCCGTAGCCGCCGCCGTAACCGCCGCCGCCCGAGCTGCCGGTGCTCCCGGAGCTGGAGTTGTAGGTGAACATACGGAGGAGCTGGCTAAACATCGGTTGCGGAGCGACCAAGACGTAACGACGGTCGCCGCTAACGCCCGCGCTGGTCGAGAAACCGGCGCCGAGCGAGATGTAGCTGATGATCGGCATGTGCCCCGGATCGGGTTCGACGTAGCTGATTTGCGGCGCGTCGAGGTTTTCGTTTTCGACGGCGTCTTCCGCTTTGTAACCGCTAACGTATTTGTTCGCTTGGTCTTGCGCAACGTTCGAACCGATCGCTTCGGCGCGAGCTTTGCGGTCTTGGAAGGCCGCGACGCGTTGCGAAAGTTCGCGAGCCGAACGCGCTTGGAGTTGGTTCAAGGCGGCCGCGGCGGTCAGGATTTCTTCCTTGACCTCTTCTTGACGGCGACCTTGGTCGAGTTGAACGGTGAAGCCGACGTCTTGGTCGTCTTTCAGTTCGATGATTTCGACGGCGGAGCGCTCGTTGTCCGTGCCGACGTTCGTGCGAATCTTAACCGTAACCTTGTTTTGCGCGACCGTGCCCCAACTGCGGGAAATCAGGAAGTTGTAGTCGCCCGAGAAACCGGCCGGGCAGGTGTAAACGCGGCTGCGGAGGCCTTCGCGGTTCGCTTCGAACGATTTCGACAGGTCGGTCGAAACTTCGGAGAGAACGCCGCCGGCCGCGGTGCGTTTTTGAGCGAACCAGCAAACGGCGCCGGTCGGCTCTTGAACGGCCAAGTCGAGTTCGGCGTCGCCGGCCCATTGAAGTTCGACGATCACGTCGCGGAGGCTCGCGGCTTGAAGTTGCGCTTCAAACGCGGCGGCTTCGGTTTCGCGACCTTCGCCCTTCATCTTTTCGATCAGGTCGAGCGCGATTTCTTCGCCCGCTTGTTCGACCGATTCGACGAGATTACCGTCCCAAACGATCGACGCGATACCAAGGGCGACCCATTTCAACGCTTCTTCGTCGTTCAACTCTTTCGCGAGGCCCAAACCGCGAACGTACGGTTCCGGACGGGTCGGCGCGACGCGAGCGACGTCGCGATAAATTTTCAGGGCGCGTTCTTGCGAACCGACCTTTTCAAGGTACGCGGCCAAACCCATCAAAACGACGGGGTCGCCCGAGAAGTCGGCGACGGAAAGGATCGCCGTTTCGATTTCTTCTTGCGGAGCGTTCGCGCGAATCAGCGCGGCGGCCAACGCTTCGTACATCCACGGGGACGCGTAATCGTTGCGCAGGGCGCTCTTGATCAACGCGACGGCGGAGGCCGGTTGCGATTTCGTCAAAGCGACGACTTGTTCCATCGTTTCGAATTCGAACGCTTCGCGAGCCTTGTCGTAGTCGGCGGAACCAACTTTCGGGGCTTTCGTCGCGAAGTAGGCGTCCCATTTCGCGTTCAGGTCGACCGGAGCTTGCGCGAGGGTTCCGCGAGCTTCCGATTTTTTCGCGGCTTTCGCCGGAACGGCGAAGAGACCGGCTTCCGGAGCGGCTTGCGCGTCGCCTTCGAGGAAGTTGCGCAAGATAGCGTCGTTCGGGCCTTCGGCGTTATCGTTGGCTTCGGCTTTCGGAGCGCCGACGGTCGGGACGTTCATCATACCGCCCATCATACCGCCCATGCCGCCCAT
>JAFYVO010000264.1 GCA_017549085.1 Thermoguttaceae bacterium | reverse complement strand
GTCCTCGAAAACCTGCCGACGCCGATTTCGCGCCAAGTCGACGGTCGCGAGGGCTTTTTCCGCCTCAAAAACGGGCGGCTTTCGCACGTTCCGCTCAACGAATTTCAGGAACGCGCTCGGCTTTACTTCAAAAATTTCCGCGGCGATTTTGAAAAGAAAACGCTCGAAGACAAATTCGGCCCGTCCGAAGGATATACGTTTCATTTTTTCGTCGACTTAGAAAAACGGCGCTCCGGCGACGAAATCGTTTATTCGGCGAATTTCCGTTACGGCGAATGCGTCCCGCAAAGCGACGAAATCGGCGAACCGGTCGACGAAGCCCTCTCCAACCCGAACTCCGTTTTCCGCGAAAAACTCCTAAAATACGTCCGCGACGATACGACGATCACCATTTTCGTTTACCAAGATTCGTTCGAATATCTTCGCGACGTTAAAAAATTCATTTTCTCCTCCGGTTATCAACTCGCGTTGCGCCCGCTCCCGGACGCCGCGCCGATCGCCGTTTCGCCGGAAGGAACCGCGTCGACGACGCACTAATCGCCCGGCTTTTCCATTTTTCCCATTCCCCCATTTCAACGCGTCGCTCGAACCGACGCCAGTCCCGTCAAGGCCAACCAATATGACGCTTAACAATCCGGTAAAAATCGGGCCGCACCGTTGCGGTCGCGGCGAACCGCTCCTTTTGATCGCCGGGCCTTGCGTTCTCGAACGCGAAACGGCCCCGCAAATCGCGACGCGTCTCCGCGAAATCGTCGACGAACTCGCGACCGAAGGGGTTACGCTCCAACTCGTTTTCAAAGGTTCGTTCGACAAAGCGAACCGCACCAGCGTCGGCTCCTTCCGCGGACTCGGGCTCGACGAGGGGCTAAAACTCCTCGCGGAAATTCGCGAAAAAACCGGTCTCCCGACGACGACCGATATTCACGAAACGCGCCAAGCGGCGCCGGTCGCGGAAGTCGTCGACTTGCTGCAAATTCCGGCGTTTCTTTCGCGCCAAACGGACTTGCTCGCCGCGGCCGCGAAGACCGGACGCCCGGTTCACGTCAAAAAAGGCCAGTTTATGGCGCCGCAAGATATGCGCCGCGTCGTCGACAAGCTCGCAGCGTTCGGCTGTCGCGACGTTCTGCTCGGCGAACGCGGGACGTTTTTCGGGTACGGCGCGCTCGTCAACGACTTCCGCTCTCTCCCGATTATGCGGCAAACCGGCGCTCCGGTCGTTTTCGACGCGACGCACAGCGTTCAGGAACCGAGCGCGGCGGGGGGCGTCTCCGGAGGAAAACGCGAGTTTGTCGGCGCTCTCGCTCGAGCGGCGGCCGCGGTCGGAATCGACGCGCTTTTCCTCGAAACGCACTTCAACCCGGACGATTCTCCCTGCGACGGCCCGAATATGATCCCGCTCGACGAACTCCCGTCGCTCCTGCGAACGGTCGTCAAAATCCGCGAACTCGTCGCTTGATCTTCGCCGCGCGCCGTCGCTCATCTTTCGACGGCGCGACTTTTCTTCTTTGCGTCTCATTTCCTTCCCCGCCGACTTCGCCGTTTCGCGTTTCCTTCTCGCGCTCCCTCTTCTCGACGGCGCGACTTTCCCCCTCCGCTCTTCTTTATCGCCCCCGCCAAGTATCGGGACGCTTCTCTTTTCTCGCGCTCTTCAAGAAATAAAAAAACGCAAGACGCGGAAAACGTCTTGCGTTTTAGTCATTCAGAAGCGAACGCCGTCGCGCTTAGTCGCCGAACTTACGAGAAGTTCCGACGCTCGCCGTTGAATTGCGATCTTGCGATCATTAGCACGCCGGGGCGCACGGGGCCGGAGCCGGAGCGCACGGAGCCGGAGCGGCTTCGCAAGCCGGGGCGCACGGAGCGCAAACCGGAGCGCAGAAGCGGATCTTCAGCGTGCGGAATTTTTTGAGGAAGCACGGTTTTTTGCAGACCGGAGCGCACGGGGCGACTTCGCAAGCCGGGGCGCACGGAGCCGGAGCGGCTTCGACGGCCGGAGCGCACGGAGCCGGAGCGGCTTCGCAGACCGGAGCGCACGGAGCGCATTCGATCGCGCAGACCGGTTTGCAGCAAGCGAGTTTCGCGGCGAGGTCGGCTTTGACGGTCTTGACGATGCAGACGGTCTTGGCGACGGCGGCCTTGACGGCGACGCACGGACGAACGCACGGAACGCAAACCGGAGCGGCTTCGCAAACCGGAGCGGCTTCACAAACCGGAGCGCACGGGGCCGGAGCGACGACGGCGGCGCACGGGGCCGGAGCGGCGGCTTCGACGGCCGGAGCGGCGTCTTGAGCGAAAACGTTCGCGGAAGCGAGAGCGAGGACGACAGAAAGAAGGATACGAGTCTTCATCTGTAAAAATCTCCTAAAATCGGGTTGTTTAGTTTTTTTTGGCTTTCGCCTTTACATCACATTCTTATTATCGACCTACGGTCTCTAATAATTTAATTGTTTTCCGTATTTTTTTTATTTTGCGTAAAGCGCTTATTTTTAAACCGCGTCTCTACGATTTAAGTATATACCCGCTTGCGCAAAACTTCAAGCGGCGTTTTTGTTAAATCGGAAACTTATTTCATTTTCGCCGCGACATAATCGTTCTCTTCGGAACAACTAGTCGCAAAGGCAAAAACCTCAAATTTTTTAAGCGCTTCCGTCGACAAAAATAGTTTTGTCGTTTGCGTCGTCTAACGACGACGTTTTCTTCTCACTTAAATTTTCGGAGCGTCCGCGCTCGAAGCAAACCGCGTCTTTTCCACAAAACGCGCATTTCGCCCAAAGCAAACGTCTTTACCGTTTTCCCTATTTTAACGCAAACATCCTAACTTTTCAAGTCGTTTCGTTATTTTTTTTTGTTGAAATCGGACTTTTACGCGCCAAACAAACGATTATTCCGATTTTAACAACTTTAACAAAACGCCTTTTCTCGCCGTTTCGACGTTTGCCCTTATCGGTCGCCGGTTTCGCGAAAATTGATTTTTTAAACGCTCGCGGTAAAAAGGACGGCGCAAAAAAACAACGGTTATTCTTGCGCGGCTCGCGCGTCGTCGTTCCCGCTTCCGGAAACAAAACCGGGCAACGCAATCGGCGAAACGATCACCCCGATCACGCGTTCGTGTTCCCAATACTTTTTGGCGACGCGCGCAACGTCGGCGGCGGCGACTTGAAGAATCGCTTCTTCCAATTCGCGTTCGCGTTCCGTCAACAGGGTCTCGGGGGCGACGCGGTAAAATTCGTCGAGAATCAACCGCGACGTCCGCTCCTTTAAACCGACGTATCGTCCATTTCGTCGCAAAATAATTTGCTTTTTTGCGCCGGCGCACGTTTCCTCCGATATTAACGATTCTACCGCCTCCGTAATCATCCCTAATACGCGCCGCGTCGCTTCCGGCAGATTTTCCGGCTCGGTTCTCCATTGAATCGTCATATAACTCGGCGCGGGCCCCGGCGTTAGTTCGACGCGGAAATCGCAATCGCCGTCGAAATTATTTTTCAACCGTTCGGCCAACCGTCCGCCGTCGCCGTCCGCGCCTTCCCAAATCGCTTGCAAAACGGTCAACGCGGCGATATCGGTTCGCTCGACCGCCGCCGGAATCGGCGCGGCCAAGATCGCGCCCCCTTCGATCGCACCTTCCTCCAGCTCGAAACGCCGAATCGCTTGCGACGGTTCGCAGGGCCGGTCGAAGTTAATCGGTCGGAAATTCGGGTTCGCCGGAATCGCTTTTAAAAGCTCGAACGCTCGATTCTTCGCCGTCGTCCCTTCGAGCGGCCCGTCGACGCCGACGATCAAATTTTGCGGAGAGAAAATTTGACGCCAAAAAGCGCGCAAGTCGTCGAGCGTCGCCGAAGCGATCGATTCCGCCGTTCCCTCCGTCGGAACCGCATAGGTCGATTCCCTCGGAACCGCTTGCGCAAAGGCGTCGGTCAACTTTTCCTCGACGCTCCCCGAACGC
>JAFYVO010000263.1 GCA_017549085.1 Thermoguttaceae bacterium | reverse complement strand
GCATCGCGGAGGAGGCGGAGATCGTCGCCGGCGCCGGACGTTGGGGGAAAATCACCGTCTCGACGAATATGGCCGGGCGCGGGACGGACATCAAGTTGCCGCCGGAAATCTTGGAAATCGGCGGGTTGCACGTTATTTGCACGGAGCTGCACGAGTCGGCGCGCTTCGACCGGCAGTTGATCGGGCGTTGCGGACGGCAGGGCGACCCCGGCTCGTATCGGCAGTATCTTTCGCTCGAAGACGAAGTTTTGGAGAAGGCGCGCGGTCCGAAAAAAGCGCGCAAACTGAAAGAAAAAGGGGAAAAAGCGCCGGACGCCGAGTTCCCGAAAGACCGCAAGCGTTTTTACAAGGCGCAGAAAAAGGTCGAGAAAAAGAGTTACCGCGGACGCAAAACGATGCTCTATTACGAGAAAGAACGGAAAAAGATGCAACGCGGAATGGGCCAAGACCCGTACCTCGACACGCCGAACTGATCGGCGGCGTTCCGGCGACGGTCGCTTGAAATCGCGCCCTTTATCTTGACGTTGAAACGAAAACGCCGAGCGATTCGAACCGCTCGGCGTTTTTTGTCGCCGTTAAACGTTGAACGGCGGCGCTTGCGTTAATTCGCGGTTATTTGAAAGCGCGGAAAAGCTCGTTGACCGCCTTGGCGAGCGCGCCCGGGTACGCCGGAACGTCGAGGACGCGGAACATTTGCCGCCCGGTCGGTTTGTCGCAAAATTCCCAAGTCGTTCGACCGTCGTCGGCGCAGGAGACGCGAATATTTTCCATTCGGTAGAGCGCTTCGGGGGACGCGTCGACTTCCGGCGTTCGGTCGACGATCGAACCGTCGCGGAGGATCGTTTTGTCGGCCAACGCGAGGAGGCTGGCGGTCGACCACATACCGCGTCGCGAACTCAAAATTTTCGTCCAAACTTCGTCGGACGGGCGCTTTTCGATCGCTTTGAGCCAAAGGGAACTTTGCGTTTTCTCGAACATATACGCGAAAAATCCGGCGAGCGCGTCCGAGATTCCGGCGAACGCTTGGTGGTGCGGGAGCCAGTAAAACGTTCCGTTTTCGCCGGTTTGGCGCGTCTCGACGACCGTCCAGCAAGGATACCAGTAGAGCGGGCAGGTCAGGTCGAACATCGTCGCGTAAGCCCGCGGATTCAGCTCGACGTTGAATTCGAGTTTGCCGGGCATATCCGGGTTTTCGCGAGCGGCGCCCGCGTTCAGGTAGACCCCGGCGCATTTGTCGCGGAAGAGTTCGGGACGGCGCGACGACGCGATCGCGACGTCGGTCGCGGAGCCGACGATCGAAATCCGAACCGGCGCCTCGGCGCGTTCGAGCGTCGAGATAATAAAGTCGACCGCGACCGAATCGTCCGGCGAAAGGTTCGGCGCCTTGTCCCCGCGACGTTCGATTTGAACCGAGGAGCCGACGGCGTAAGGGACGACTTGGCGCGACATGCGGTTCATCTGCGCGACGGCGGCGACGGCGGGGTCGCCCTTGCGGCGGCTCGGCGGGTAGTCGAGGATAAGGCCGCGCAGGTCGACGAGATTTTGCAGCGCGAGGGCGTAAATCGTCGCAAGGTCGAAGTGGTCGTCCGGGTCGCCGTGTTCGTGAAAGAGGTCGGCTTGATGCAGAACGAGCGGGCGGCGCTCGGGGCGGGGCGTTTCGGCGGCGGGAAGCGTCGACGCGGTTCCGAACGAACCGAACGCGGCGGCTCCGAACGACGCGGCGAGCGAGGTTTTGACGAATTGACGACGGTCGAGCATCGCGGTCTCCTAACGTTGAAGAAAAACGGAGGGCGGACGGGAAACGGTTTCCCGACGGCGCTAACGTCGATTGTAACGGAAAGCGCGCGCCGACGCAACTAAAAAAGTCGGGCGGCGAGCAAATTTTGTCTTTTCGCGTTCAATTGGCGACGCCGGACGCCGAAATCGATTCGACTTCGAGCCGTTTCGTTTCAAGGTGGTAAAGCGCGCGGGAAAATTCTCCGAGCGTTTCGCGCGGCGCGCCGGAATACGCTTGGCGATAAAGCGAAGCTTTGTTCGAACCGTCGCCGGAGAGGATCGCGAGCTTTTTCGCGGAAACGTATTTTAAGTTGTCGCAACGACCGAAAACGTCGTCGCTGCGAAAAACGACGTTGCGGCGCAAGTCGATTTCGAACGAATCGTTCGCGTCGTCGGACGCGTCGGGCGGCGAGTTGAGTAAAACGACGCGCGCTTCGGTTCCGGCGACGCGAACCGCGTCTTTCGGCTGCGTCGTCGGAACGTCGACGTCGAGTTCGAAGAGCGGGCGCGGGGCTTGCGCCGCGACGGCGCGAACGCCTCCGGTCGCGACGATTTCTTGGCGCGCGACGTCGCCGGAGATTTCGTTTTGAAATTTAAGGCAAACGGTCGTCCAATTTTCCGAGTCGTCGGGAGCGTTCGCCGCGTCGGCGTTTCCGGCGATTTCGGGGAGATTGATTTGAGCGGCGCCGCGGAAAGTCGCGTGAAGGGTTCCGCCTCCGGTCGCGACGAAACATTCGGAGGCGCGGTCGTACCGCAAATTTTGGAGGAACGCTTGATAGAACGCGGAGTCGTCCGGCGCGTCCGGCGCGTCGGCGCCAAACGTCGTCGCTTCGATTTTGATCGGGCGATCGAAATTCCCGAGGAATTCGATCGTCGCGACGTCGAGATTTTCGGTCGCTTTCGAGTCGAGGTCGAAAATCAAGATCGGTTGCGTTAACGTAAAGCGCGCTTCGAGACAGTTTAATGTTTGCGTTCGTTGCGAAATAAACACGTCGTTTTCGTCGGAGCCGCGAAAGACGAGCGTTTTCCCGTCGAAGGTCATCGCTTCGGGCCAAGCGATTTCGACCGGTTCGTTGGCGAAGAGGCGAGCGAGTTGAGGGACGCGCGTCGTTTGCGCGACGATTTTGTCGGAAGGCTGAACGGCCAACTTGCCGGGCCCGACGACTTGGAAAGCGTTCGCGGCGCGGTCGACGACGACGTGATAACCGTTAAGTTCGAACTCGCGCATTTTGAAGGTCGCGGCGGACGTCGCGTCGCCGACGAGCAAGACGCGCGCTTGGTCGGTTCCGGGGGCGACGAGTTCCGCTTCTTTGGCGACGACGCGCAGTTGGGGCGTTCCGTCGAAAGCGTTTTCGACGAGCGTAACGTCGCCGCGCAGCGTCGCGCGGTCGATTTCGACGGACGCGACGCGTTTTTTTTCGGGATCGTTTAGGAGGACGCACCAAAGGTCGAGGTTGCGCGCTCGCATTTGGAAGGTCGAAGAGTCGGCGTCGCCGAGCGTCGACTTTCCGGAGAAGAAGGAGGGGCCGCGCGAAGCGACCGACGGCGCGTTTTGCGGCGCGTTTTGCGGCGCGTTTTGCGGAGCGGACGGCGCGTCGAGGGGGTCGAATCGAACGACGACGGCGTCGGAAATTTTCGCGTCGCCGTTTGGCGCTTGGAGGACGACGTCGTTGCGGAACGACGCGGCGATCGGAACGACGTTCGTCAAGAACCGAGCGTTCGTCGGAGCGTTTTGCGGAGCGGAGGACGCGTCGGCGGGGGGCGCGACGGCTTGCGCCCAAAAGTCGGCTTCGCGAGCGGAGAAGGTTCCAATACCGTCGAAGGTAAAGGAGACGGCGCCTTGCGTCGATAGTTTGTAACGATCCGGTTGGTTGGGTTCCTTCGCGACGCGCAACCCTTTTTGCCAAAGAGTTTGGATTTGACGTTCGACGCCGTCTTCGTCGCGCAGGAAAGCGTCGAGCCGTCCGCTTCCGCTCGCGAGAATCGTTTGCGGAACGTTGTTTTCGTCGAGTTGGATTTGAACGGCGTTCGCGGAGAAGTCGACGCGGGCGTCGGTTTGCGCGCGGAGGCGAGCCGATTCTCCGCTTTCTTCGTTGGTGAAAAGTTTTAGGACGCGGTTGCGAATGTCGTATTGAATTTCGTCGGACAAAATTTCGATTTGGTCGTCGTTGGCGCGAACGAGCGTCGGCGCGTCTTGAGAACGTTGCGCGCGAACGAGCGACGGTTGGAGGCGAGCGAGGGAGCCGGTCGGCGCGGCGCGATCGAGGAATTTGGCGTAATCGGGGCGTTCCGCCGCCAACTTTTCTAATTCCGGGTCTTGGAAATATAGGTAAAGCGCGTCGCAAAGGAGTTGTTCCGCTTTGGCGCCGCCGCGATAGGAAACGGCTTCGACCGCGTTGTTGAACCGAACGCACCAACCGCCGAAACTTTCCGGGTTCGAGGAAAAATAAACGCCTTTTTTGCAGCGAACGTCGATGAAGGACGACGCGTCGCCCCCTTGCGCCGCCGCGTCGTCGCGTTTTTCTTCGACGTAAAAGCGCGCGTAACCGTCGAGTTCCGCCAACTCGATCGCTTTGACGGAGAAGCCGCAACCGAGATTGCCTTCTTGACGCAGCGCGTCGAGACGAGCGCGAAAGTCGGCGTTGGCGTCGGAAGCGGCGGTCGTCGTCGCGGGCTTCGCGCCGGCGCGACCG
>JAFYVO010000024.1 GCA_017549085.1 Thermoguttaceae bacterium | reverse complement strand
CGCCGGAAACGTTGTGAACTTCCATAATTTCGCGAACGGCGCGAACGTTCGCGGTCGGGCCGACGGTCGCCGGGTTGCGAATGACGCCGTTGGCCGAGCGTTTGACCTGCGCGACTTCTTCCGCTTGAACGTCGATCGGAAGGTTTTTGTGGATAACGCCGACGCCGCCTTCTTGCGCGAGCGCGATCGCCAAACGGCTTTCGGTAACGGTGTCCATCGGCGCGCTAATCAGCGGAATGTTAAGCGTTACGCGCTTCGTCAGCCGGGTTTTCACGTCGACTTCGGACGGAACGGTCGTACTGTATTGCGGTTCCAGGAGCACGTCGTCGAACGTTACGCCGATTTCTTTCAGATCGTCCGCGTTAAGCATTGTTTCCCTCTTCTTGTCTTCTTGTTCGTTGCCCGCTCGTTGCGAAACGGCGGTTTTGCGGCGCGCCTCGGAGAATCGTCCTAGCGTCGGCGACGGAGCGTCGGCGTCGCGCGGACGGTCGGGGAAGGCGGCGGAACTCGTCCCCCGTTTAAACTTCCGATTATACGCGTCTTCCTCTCTTTGGCAAGCTACCCCTAGGGCGCGAAGGCCGGTTTTTTTCCTTATTTCGTCTCTTTTTTTCATTTTTTTTGTCGCGACGAGACGACGGACGGGGCGCGCGGGCGTTCCGACGTTTTGGGTTCTTAACGACGGCGTTAGCGTTCGTCGTTCAGAAGCGCGACGGCCAAGCGATACGAAACGACGGTCAAGTAGGTCGAAACGGCGCTTTTGAACGCGAACTCGCGCAGGAGTTGGTAGTCGTTGTAGCGGAACGAGCGGAAAATCGCTTCGCAAAGTTCGATTTTTTCTTCTTCCGAGAGCGCGACGCGGCGGAGTTCCGCGACCCGTTCGATAACGCGAAGCGTCTGTTCGGCGAAGCGGTCGACGAAATCTTCCCAAGCGAATTTCTTGTGTTTCAAACAAGCGCGAACGAGCGCGTAGTCGAATTCTAAAATCGAAGGCGTCATAACGTTAAACCTTGCGCGTTTTCTTCGTTTTCGTTGTTTTCCCTATTTTTGTCGCGTCGTCGCGCGTTTCTTTTACCAGCGCAACGACAGCCCGATCGAGCTGTAAACATCTTCGACGTAATTGTTTAACAAAACGTCGGCGTTGTAAAAAACGAGGAAAGCGGGGATCGGCGCCCAGTCGAGCCCAAGCCCGACGAGGCCCCAGTCGCGTCCGAGCGCGTTGCCGTAAATCGGGAACTCCGTCGTCGGAAGGCCCGCGAGCGAAACGTTCGTTTCGCCGAACATGCCGTCGAGGAATTCGTGGATGTAAGCGCCGCGCGCGCCGATCCGGACGTGTTGGTCGCCGGGGTACATATCGACGAAGAGTCGCGCGCCGACAATGCCGCGGAGGCTGTGATAGTTCGACGAACCGGATCGAAGCGCGTAACCGGAGCCGCTCGTCGACGTTTCGTTGAACGCTTCGCGGTAAAGGAAGTTGTAGTCGACCGAAACAAACGGCGAGAAGACGAACGGTTGGAGCGCGAAATTTGCGCCGCGTTCGATCGTCGCGCCGGCGTTGAAACCGTCGTACTTGGCCGTCAACGAATCGCTAACGCCGAGAACGTCGACGTTTCGCGTCGTATCGTAGCGGTCGTAACCGCCGCGAATCGTGTAAATGGTGTAAACCGTTTCGTCGCCGAATTGGTGATAAAGCCCGACGAGGTGGTTCTTCGTTTCGAGCTTGCCGAATCCGGCGGCGACGTCGTTCTTCATTTCGTTGTTTTGGTACCCGTAAAACGCGCCGAAGCGGCAGTCGCAGGAACCGAAGAGGTCGAGCCCGGTCAAGAAGCCGATTTGGTCGCCGTCGTAAGGGTTCGCGCCCTTGCGTTCCTTCGCGTCGACGGAGCCGCCGAGCGCCGCGAACCAAGCGGAGTAGATGAGCGTGCCGGGGTCGCCGTATTGCGCTTGACCGCGAAGGGTCGAGAGGGTCGAGTATTGCCGACGCCCCATCGGGACGGTCTCGTAAGCGCCGCCGGGAGCGGCTCCGTTCGGGTAGCCGCCTTCGATTTGCGTTCCGTATCCGGTTTCGTAAATCGGCGCGACGCCGGAGCCGTAAGGATCGACGCCGGTTTCGTATTGGTAAAGGCCGTTCGCGTCGAAGTAGCCGCCCGCCGCTCCGCCTTGGTAAGGCGCGCTCGCTTCGTAATTCATCGGCGCGACCGAGCTTGCTCCGCCGCCGTAAGCGACCAACGAATTCGAACGAAGGCGGTCGAAGAGCGTTTGCGTCGTCGTCAGGTTGTTCATGTAGACGAAGCCGATCGTGGACGCGTGAATTTCGCCGGTAAGTTGCGAGTAAGGAACGGCGCTTTGGTTGTTTTCGAGCTTGTCGAGGAAAGCGCGTTCGGCGTCGGTGTATTTTCCGGACGCGATTTTTTTGTCGAGCGCGGCGCCGAGCGAGCGTTCGTTCGGCGTTTTAGCGAGGCTTTTGAACGTCGGCGCGTCTTCGAGCGCGAGGACGAGTTTTTCGGCGTTCGACGCGTTCAGGTCGACGACGTAACGCTTGCCGAGAACGTTGTCGACGACGTTGAGCTTTTGCGCGTCGTACGTCGTTTGGCCGACGCCTTCGGTCGTGAAGACGGTCATCGATTTGAGCGCGGCGTTCCCTTGGAGATCGGAGACGACGTCGAGCGTCGCGGCGCCGAGGTTAATGTAAGTGTTGTACGTCGTCGCTTGGAAGGAGGTCGAGCCGTTCGCGTTCGCGTAAAGGTTGACGGTCGAACCGTCGGCGGCGGAGAAGACGACTTCGCCCGCGTTTCCGGCCAGTTGAACGGTTCCCGCTTTGCG
>JAFYVO010000023.1 GCA_017549085.1 Thermoguttaceae bacterium | reverse complement strand
TTCGACGTTTGCGTCCGACCGAATCGCTTCGAGGAGCGCGTCGAACGCCTCCGCTTTTTCGGTCGGCGACTTCTCTTCGAAACCAAGCGCGGCGAACTCGTCGGCGGAGAGCGTTTCTTTAAGTCGTTTAGTAACGGCGGTTTCGAACGCGAACCCGGCGACGAGCAGCTCGATCGTCGTCGCTTGCATTCGCGTCGACCCGGCGATCGCCATCGGGCCGGTCGTTAGGTTAACGACGGTAACCCGTTCGTCCTCAATTACTTGGCGCGACCGTTCGACCCGCGACGCCATCAGGTCGCTCGGGTTGTTGAAGAGGAAAAACACGGGAATCCCGGCGTCGACGGCGGCGAAGATCGTTCCGATGACCGACGAGGTTTCGCCCCCTTCGCTGATCGCGACAAGGACGTCGTTCGGGCCGATTCCCGCTTGCTCGAACTGTTTGCGGCCAAAGGAGATAAAGTCTTCGAAACTTTCGACGGAGCGGATCAGCGCGAAGTCGCCGCCGGTCATCACGGCGTTCGTTTGCGCGGCGAGGGTTCGGAAAAAGTCGGCGCGGTTCGGCAACTTTTCGGCGCTCGTTCGGCAGAACTTTTTGTTCGCGGCGTCGAGGAGAATCGAGAGGCGCCCGGTCGCGCCGCACCCGCTGAACGAGACGCGACCTCCGGCGCTTAACGCCTTATAAATCGCGGTTTCGAGCGCGGCGAACTCCGGCGACGCGATCGTCTTTTTGAGAACCGGCGGGATATCGTCGTCGACCGAAAAGAGTTGGCGCATCCCCGCCGCGACGTCCGTTTCGAGCGTCTGCGAGAGCGTTCGCGTCTTCGGGTGCGACTGCTCCGTCGTCAGCGCGCCCAAATGAAACTGCGTCTCGTTTTGAATAAAATCCTCGGCCTTTTCCAACGGCGTCGCCGCGCGTTCGAACGAAGTTTCCATCGCTTTTCCTTTCTTATAAAGTCAACACACACCAAAGGTCAACAAGCCCGTTATCAACGCCGCTCATCGCGTCGTTCACGCCGTTTTCCGAGCGAGCGTCGTTTCGACGTTGTTTGCCGCCTCCCCGACTTGCTCGCTCGGAAAACATTCGCTTCGGGAACTTACGGAGCTTCCACCGTTCCCGTTTCGCCCGCCGGCTTCGCGTCCGACGATTTCACTTCTTTTTTCGGCGCGATTTTTTCCCAATCGAGCCCGAATTCTTCCGCGGTTTTTCGGAGCGCGGTTAAGTCGCAATTTACCGATTCCGCCGCCTTGCGCAACCGCGTCGTCGCTTCCACGACGTTCGCTTCGACGCCGACGCCGGTCGCGCAACACTCGGCGAAACGCAAAATCGCCGGAAGATAATCCGCGTCCGCCGCTTGACGGAAGAGTTTCGCCGCGATCTCAAAATTTTGCTCGACGCCTTCGCCGTTCGCATACCGTTCGCCCAAGATATAAAGCGTCGGCGCGTCGCCTTGTTCGGCAAGTTTGGCGAACCCTACGCACGCCTTTCTAAAATACTCTTCCGCGCGCGCCGCGTCCTTAACGACGCTTAAAGCGTCGCGATAACAGATCGCCAACACGTTTTGCGCCAAGGGATTACCGTCGTTCGCCGGGTCTTCGGCCATATTGAACGCTTTTTCGAAATTCGCCGGCGCGCCGTCGACGCTTTCCAAAGACAACGCCGCCAACTCCGCCTGAGCGTCGAGCGAACCCAAGTCAACCGCCTTCTCCAATCTTTCCAAAGCGGTCGCCCGATCGACTTTGCGTCCGTCGAGTCCCAACGCCAACGCGCGCCCTTCGCGATAGAGTCGTTCGGCTTCGTTTTTATGCTCGGCTACTTGCGTTACGCCGTCGGCGTCTCCTGCGTCGAGCGACGCCGCGCCGTCCGGAATCAAGGCCAAACGGCAACCGTTTGCGGCAAAACGTTTATCCGGGTCGAAGTTAAATCGATTGCCGGAGCGACAATATTTCGCGCGACCGCGCCAACCGCCGCCTCGCAAAGCGCGATCCTTCCCCTCGCTCGCGCCGGTCGGGTCGACGACCGGGTCGCCGGAATAGGTTCCGAAAATATCCGCGCACCACTCTTCGACGTTGCCGTTCATATCGTAGAACCCCCAAGGGTTCTTCGGATAACTCCCCACGTTGGCCGGACGTCCCATATTAACGCCGGCTTCCATTTGATACGGATAATTCACTCCGTCGCAGTTCGCTCTGTCTCCGTTCAACGAATCGCCCCAGAAAAACGCCGTCGACGTTCCGGCGCGACACGCGTACTCCCATTGCGCTTCCGTTGGCAACGCAAACTTCCACCCCGCCGGCGCGCAATTATTGGCGTTTAATTTCTCGGCAAACGCGCAACAATCGTGCCAGTTAACGCTTTCAACGGGAAAACTCGTCGTGTCAAGTCCGCGCATCTCATACGGTCGTTTTTTGAGCGTAAACTCGCTCGGATTTTCCCCGACGACCGCCGTCCAAAGCTTTTGCGTTGTTTCCGTTTCCATCAACCAAAATCCCTGCGTCAACGTTACTTCGCGCAACGTTTCGTACGGCTCGCAACGCTCGGGCTCGGTCGCCGGCGTTCCCATCGTAAAAACTCCAGGCGGCGCCCAACAAAACCCCACCTCTATTCCCGCGATATTCAACGTCTTGCGTTCTCCCGCGCGAACCGCGCCGTTCCAATCGCCCGTCGCAACGCCGGGAACATAAGAAAACAACTTAAAATTGACCGAATCATAAACAAAATGCGGCGTTTGTTTGCGATTCGTCGCCATTTCAACCGCTTCGCCGGTTTTATTAAGCGCTTCTAGAAGTCGCACATCGCCGTCTTGGTTTGCGTCCCCTTCTTCGCTTAAACTTTGAGCAAAATGATAGGTGAAAACGCCGTGCCGTAGGTTGTCGTATTCGTAACTAAATTGACCCGCGTCGCAACTTTGCAACAACACCGATCCGGTCGGCGCGTTCAACCGCCCCAACGCCGACGTTTGCATTGCGTTGTTTAGACCGCCGCGCGCACGCTGATTTGTCGCTAACAACATTTCTTCCGAACGCGGTTTGACGTCTTCCCGACACGCGTCGACCACAATCCACGTAAAACGCGCTTTCGTTTCCGATAAACGTTTAAAAAGTTTTGAAAGCGAGTAAGTCGCGGCAAAATCAACGACGCCGTTCGTCGCCGTCGCATCGTAAGGCGCAAAACCAATGTAAGGCGAATAACCGCCAAAGTCGTCCGTTTGAAAACCGTGTCCGGACAAGAAAACAAAAATCGCGTCGTTCGGGCCGGTCGCGTCGATGATCTTCGTCAACGCGCGCTCGATATTGCTAAAACTTGGAAGCAAGCTGGAATCGCGTTCCCCCGCTTTTGTTGTTATCGAAACGATATTTTCCGGCTTAAACCCAAGATACTCCAAACGTTCGCGAATCAAGTCCACGTCGGCGCTCGCGTACTTTAAGTCGCCAAAATAGAGATAATCGTCGACGCCAATCAAAACCGCGCGGTCGACGCCCGACGTGTTCTCCTTGTCGTTTGCCGTTTGTTCCGGGGCGGTCGTAGACGACGTTTGCATATGCCAAAGAGAAACGCCAATAAATACGACAATTGCACTAAACAGTATATTTATCGCCAAAATATCGCTAATTTTCCAAGACCGCCGTCGCGATTTTCCCTTGTCCATTTTTAGCCTTTTTTCACTACGTCTAAGTCGATTATTTCACATTTGCAACCGCGCGGTTATAACGTTTGAGTCAGCAATATAACAAATCAACGACTCGTAATTCGTCGTTTCGGTAATGGGGTAGAAAAACCGCTTTTTTATCATAAAGAAAACGCGAAATCATTTCAACTCAATCGATGAAAAAGAGGAATGATTTCGCGCTCGTTTCTTAACATACGAACAGGTTATACCGTTTGCGCAAATTACGCGGTTTTGTTCGCTTCGGCGGCCTCCGCGTCGAGGCGTTTTTGACGGTCTTTCGCAAACGTGCCGAACGCGGCGAAACCGACGCAGATCGCGCCGATCAGCCAAGCGCAAGACAAGGCGGTAAAAGCGGTTCGGTAACCGTCGGCGTACCCTTGCGCTCGGCCCGCTTCTTCGCCCAGCTCCGCGACCGCCGCCGCGACCGACGAGTCGACGCACGCCCCGACCATTTGCGCCGACCAAGAACCGATCAGGAACGCGAACATAATCATAAAACCGACCGTCGTCGAACGGTACTTCGCCGGAACCGTCTCGAAAACCGCCGCGTGCGTGTTGCACTCGTAAAAACCGCGGCAAACGCCCATCAAAAAGAAGAGTCCGAAAAGCGCCTCCGGAGACCCGGCTCGGCCCATCGCCGCGACGACCGGAACGCCCAGCGCCATCGCCAAGCATTGCAATTTCGGACGGAACGTCGGCCAACGGCGCGAAATCCGGTCGCTCAACGACGCGCCGACGAAGATGAAAATCAACGCCGCGATATGGTGCCAAAACATCCCGTGAAAACCGGCGCTCGTCGGCGTCAACGCGAAACGGTCTTGGAGAAACTTCGGAACGACGTTCAGGTACGCGTTGTTGACGAAAACGATCGCCGTAAAACCGACCGTCAAGCACAACGCCGACGGATTGCGGAAGATCATCCCAAGGAACTCGCCGACCGAAACTTTGTCGCCGCTCGACTTAGCCGCTTCGCCGTCGCTCGCGCCGCCTTCCGACGCCGGGTCGCGGAGGCGCCAAATTAGGAGACAGCCGATCGCGACGCTGATCGCGCCGAACGTCCAAAACGCCGCGCGCCAGCTCAAGCGTTCGCTCAACCAGCCGCCGACCAAGCCGCAGAAGATAACGCTTAAATAAACCGCCGTCTGGTGAATCGACAACGCAAACGACCGCGTCTCCTTATGATACGACGCGATCAAACTCGTCGACGCCGGACCGTAAAACGCCTCCGCGACGACCAAACCGACGCTGTTGAAAAGAATCAACGCCAAAACGCTCCACGACGCGCCGGTCAAGAGCGTCGCCGCGCTCCAACAGAAAAGGCAGCCGATCAAGAGCTTGCGTTTGTTCGCTTTGTCGCCGACGAAACCGGCCAGCGGAACGACCAACGCCATCAGCGCGAACATAATCGTTCGCGTCATATAAAGCGTTTGGTCGCTTAAGTGGAACTCCGACTTAATCGACGTTGCGACGACGCCGTAAATCGCGCGATCCGACTGATGGAAGAAATACGCCAAAAAGAGGAGCGCAAGAAGCTCCCAACGATAAAACGACGAAATCGGTTTCGCCGGACGCGAAACGTCCGGAACGCTTTTTTTAGTCGACGCGCGAGCCGCCATACACCCCTCGTTATTTTTTATTCCCGGAACGCGCAAAACGTTCCAACGCGGCGATTAAGCGACGCGCGCCTTGCGACGTCGCTTAAATCGTCTCTTCTCTCAACTTCGCTTCGCATTCGGCAATCCGCGCCTTAACCGTCGCCTTGCGACCTTCAAGCTCCAACGGCGACGCGCCCGGAAGCTCGCCTTTCGTTTGCCAATATTTGTACAAGAGGAGCGCGTATCCCCAACGCTTCTGCTCGCAACATTCGTCGGCACAGTTTTTAATCCAATGCTCGGGCGTGTTTAGGCGCCGCTTCTCTTCGACGACGCGCTGTTCTTGGCGCATCAGCTCGGCGCCGACCGTTCCTACTACTTGCGCCAACCCTCCCTTGAAGCTTTCGCCTAAGGTTTCCGCGTTCTTCCTAACCCTCTCGCCGCCTTCCGCCGTCCATTCGCCGACGCCCTCGACGATAATCGCGCCCGCTTCTCTGCCGTCCAACGACTTAGAGCGCAACGCTATCAATTGGTTGAGCATCGGTTCCAAACCTTGCGCTAAAAACGCTTCGGCTTCGGCGCCGCGTCCTTGCGCCTGTTGCGTCGCGGCGATTCCCAAGAGCGCGTCCCAATTCAACAGGGTGTTCGGCTCGTTAAAAATAGCGGCGTTAATCAGCCAGGCTTTGCGATAACAATATTCCGCGTCCTCCCAGCATCCATACGAATACAGAGCGGCGCCCAATTCGCACAAGTCCCGAGCGATATGAACTTGATAGAGCTTCGCGTCGTCCGTCAACTTGCGCAAATCGTCGAGCGCGGCTTCCGCCTTTTCGCGGTCGCCCCAATACAAGGCGCTTTTAATCGACGCGTTCGCGCGGCAAAACGCGAATTCAAAATCGACGTTCTCCGTTAAGGAGCCGCTTTCGACCGCCGCGATTTTGTTGTAAATACGATTCGCGCGATCCGCCGCTTCCCGCCAGTCGCTCGCTTCGGCGTCGAACAAATCGCTCCAATAATTGCGAATCGGCGCGTTTTTCAGGTCGCTTTGCCGCTCTTTGAGGTAATCTTCGAAAATGCGCGTCGCGGTCGCCTTATTGTCAATATTCCAATACGCGATCGCCAAGTGTTTGCGCATCTCTTTAACGTTATAGTCGAACAACGCGTTCGCCGCCGGAGCCGAGCGTCCGTTCGTATGCGCCTGCCAAAGCGGCTCGCCGATCTCGACGACGTTCCGATACTTCCCTTGGCGTTCGTAAATATAAATTAAGTCCCACGCCAAGGACGCCGCGACAATGTCGGCCTTGCGCCGATCGTTCGAGGTCGCCGCTTCGGCCAGATAAACGTAACGGCAATAACCGCGCAAATACTCGAGATACGGGATCGCCGCGTCCACGTATCCGCATTTGACAAGCAGCCCGGCGAAGTCTTTAAAGACGCCGAGTTGAAAACCGACGTACTGCTCTTTGAAAAATTCGCAGTTCGTTAAATTAACAAACTCGACTTCCGCCTTCGCGATTTCGCCGGCGACAACCAACCGCTTAATTTCAATCGCTTTCAAGTAGTAATAAAAGCTCGAAAAAACGGCTTTAACGCGAACGTGCGATCGGAGATTTTTCGCCGAAAACGACAAACGCTCTTGCGCCTCGTTTAAACGTTCGACCCCTTCGTCGAATTTTTCAGCGTCCAAAAGCGCGGCTGTTTCGCGCATTTCGTCGTACAACTCGCGAAGCGACGGCCAACGCTCGACGGCGACGACGTCCTTGTCTTCCGGCGGCTCAACTTTGATTTCCTCGTCTTTCGGAAATTTGCCCTTCTCCGCCCATTCCTTTTTTATTCTCGCTTTTTCTTTCTCGACGTAAGCGGCTTTTTTCTCGTTGATATATTTCCGCTTCAACCGCGCGTCGTAATAAAACAAATCGAACGGTTGCGTCGCGTTCGCAAGAACGTGCGGAGACGGCCCGGGCAGACGTTCGCCGTGCGCGTAAGGGTTCGTCGCGAACGTTCCGCCCCAAACATTGAAATCGGCTTCCCGTTTTTCGCTCGAAACAAACTCGAAAAAGCTAAACGGCGTCTTTTCGATCGCTTGCGCGTAAGAAGATAGTGATAAGCATTTGCAGTATCAATTGACTATAATTTGCAATGTCAATTGACTATAATTTGCAATGTCAATTAACTATAATTCGCAGTATCAATTGACTATAATTCGCAG
>JAFYVO010000262.1 GCA_017549085.1 Thermoguttaceae bacterium | reverse complement strand
TTTTCGCCTTTGAACTGTTCGCCGCGGAAAGAGCCGATATCGAGCGCGCGAGCTTCGTCGAACGTTAAGTCCTCGACGCCCTTCGCTTTAAGTTCGGCGGACGCGTTCGGACAAACGCGAGCGAAGTTGCCGTCGTGAAACATCAAAATTCGCTTGTCTTTCGTCGAGCGCACGTCGACTTCCGGCGTTCCGCCCATCTCCCAAGTCATTTCAAGAGACGACATACAGTTTTCCGGAGCCAAGTCGCCCGCGCCGCGATGCGCGACGACCGTTACTGTTTCGCGCGGAACGTTGCGCAACGTCCAACGCGCTTCGTTACCGAATGTCGCGACCGGTAACGTCGCCAACAAAGCCGCGACCGTCGCCGCCGCTTTCGTCAAATCGAATTTCATATAACCCCCTTGTTCACGTTATTTAAGACAGCGTTCAACAAAACGCCCGACGTTTTTTGAACGAACGCGCGAGCCGACGCACGGCGCGTCCGACTCGAAAACGTCGAGCCGAAAATAATTTAAAATCGACGCGACGTTAAACGATTTAACGTCGCGTCGTCTATATTGTTAGAGTATTGCCGGGAGAACGATTACATCGCGTCGTTTATTCCTTCGACGTTTCCCATCTCGACCTCGTTTTCCGCTCGACCACCCATCCCGCCGATACCGCCCAGCGCCCAGTAACGGCGACGCAACTCGTCCAGCGCGTTAAAGACCCGGCTCGGGTCTTCCATATTTTTCATCGTAAGAACGCCGTCGGTAAGGTCTTGAGTGAAAAGTCGAATCGTTCCAACGCCGCCTTGAAAATATTTCTGAATAAAGGTTTGCGAAGATTGAATATCCTTCACTTGCGCAATGTGCAGCGAGTCGGTCTTCTTATTGAAAATCCCGCGCGTTACCAAAAACGTTGTCGCTTTCGGGTTGTCGGCGTCGCAACGGATTTCAAACTTGACGCCGTAAACCGCGACGAGCCAATTCCAAGCGCGCCAAATCCAGAGGAGCGCCGGAATCGCCAAGCAAACGATCCAAATCGCCAATATTTTCGCGGACGCGCCGTTTTTCGCCGTTTGCGGCGCGACGTCGTTCGTTTCCGCCTCGCTCGGAAGCGTCGCGACGGTTTCCGCTTCGGTTTCCGTTTGCGCTTCAACCGGCTCGACGAAATCGGCGGACGGCGCGCTCGCGTCCTCGTCGGCTTGGCTCGCGGTCGTTTCTTCTTCGATCGGCAGGAGCGCGTCGAGCGAAGCGTCTTGCGCAAACGCTTGCTCCGTCGAGAATAACGTCGCGGACGAAACGGGCGTCGGCTCGGCGTTTTCCGACTTCGGCTTCGCTCCGGCGCAACTAAGTCGCGCGGCCAAGGCGATGAAGGCGATCGTTACTATCGTCAAGAAAATGATTTCCGGATAAAACGCTTTGAAAGAAGGACGCCCGGAGCGCCAAGGCCCGACGGGCGCGGCGGGAGCGTTCGCGTTTGTTTTCGCCATTATTTTAATCCTCGCTGGCTAAATGTTGCTCGATAATACGATAAAACGCGGAAAGCGTCCGACGAAATCGCCGGATCGCCCCGCGCTTTTATTATACCCCTTTCGCGTCGAAAAATCAAACGCGACGCGCATTTTTTTCGGCGCGAAAACCCGGCGCTACTTCCAAACGTCGCGCTTTTCGAACGCCGTATGGAAGAGCGACTTAGCGCGGTCGCCGAGCGGTTCGCCGACGAAGTCGCGATAAAACGCTTGAATTTCCGGGTTGTCGCCGCTCGTTCGGAGCGCGACCTTGGCGTCGCCGTCGAAAAGACCGTCGGCGCGTTTTTGCCGCCAAGCGTCGTCCGGGCGCCGCATTCCGCCGATCTTCGGCTGGCCGCCCCCTCCGACGCAACCGCCCGGGCAGGCCATTACTTCGACGAAATCAAAGTCGATTTGGCCGGTCGTTTTCAGCGTTTCCAGGAGCGGACGAACCGCCGCCAAGCCGCTCGCGACCGCGACGCGGACCGTTTTGCCGCCGATCTCGACCGTCGCCGTCTTCAACGCTTTCGTTCCTCGAAGCGGTTCAAACTTCAAGAGTTCCGACGGCGGGTCGGTTCCTTCGACGACCTTCCAAAGGTTGCGCAACGCCGCTTCCGCGACGCCGCCGGTCGCGCCGAAAATCTTCCCGGCGCCGCTTCCGTTCCCGAGCGTCGAGTCAAACGGCTCGTCGTCGAGCGTCGCCGGGTCGACCTGCGTTTGGAAGAACCAAGAGGCGAGTTCGCGGGTCGTCAGCGCGAAGTCGAGGTCGCGAATCGTTTACTTTTTCCAGTATCGCCCCGCCGCGTTCGCGTTCGGCAAGGTCGCTTCGAACTTTTTCCCGACGCAAGGGACGAACGCGACGTGCGTTATCGTCGCCGGGTCGAGCCCTTTTTCTTCGGCGAAACGGGTCTTGATCGCCGCGCCTTGCGACAGGAGCGGGCTCCGCGTCGTCGACAAATTCGGGATAAATTCCGGGTAAAACGTTTCGACGAACTTCACCCAAGACGGACAGCAGGAGGTGAAGAGCGGCCCGGCGTTCGGGTCGTTCAAGCGCGCCCAAAGTTCCCGCGACTCTTCCTCGATCGTCAGGTCGGCGCCGAACGTCGCGTCGAAAACAAAATCGAAGCCGATCAAGCGCAGCGCCGCCGCGAGCTTCGATTCGAGGTTCGCGCCCGGTTCCAGATCGAACATTTCGCCGAGCGAAACGCGGAGCGCCGGCGCCGTCGTCGCGACGAAAGTCCGCGTCGTTTTCCCGTCTTCGCTCTTTTTCCCCGTCGCTTCGTTTTGCGCCGCCAACGCCGTTTCCCTAATCGCCGACGCGACCTCGACGTAATCGAGCCGCTCGTGCAGAACGTTGAACTTGCACGCGGTTACGCATTGCCCGCAGTTTACGCAGATTGTCGAAACGCCGTCTTTTAACGTATCGCGGCGGTACCAGTGCGAAATCGTTTGCGCCATACACGCTTCGTCGCACCGTCCGCAGTTCGCGCAACGCCGCCCCTCGTACGTTAGCGACGGGTTGTCCGCCTCGACGACGACCGGGTCGCAAGCTCGTCTTTGCCGTTTGCGCAACGCCTTGTATTCGCTAAACGTTTTGCAACCGTCGAGATGGTAAGGAAATTCGTCGTTCGCGCCGCCGTTTGCCGCCGCGTTCGGAGCGACGCGGTCGAGAATCGGCTGAAAACCGCGCCCCCGCCCGCGTCCGCCT
This sequence comes from Thermoguttaceae bacterium, assembly GCA_017549085.1. Taxonomy (GTDB): domain Bacteria; phylum Planctomycetota; class Planctomycetia; order Pirellulales; family Thermoguttaceae; genus RUG369. Next base: position 1,901 of record JAFYVO010000262.1, on the reverse strand, counting down.
TGCGCGAAAACGCTCCCTCCGCCGAGCGCCGCCGCGACGCTAAGCGCGCCCGTTTTCAACGCTTGCCGACGCGGAATCGTCGGAGCCGTTTTTTCGCTCGCTTCCGGCGTTTTCGCGTCGAAATTCTCTTCATTTCGTCCCATCGCGCTTCTCCTCAGTTCTTCCGATTTTCAACGCGACGCTCGGCGCGGTCGCGCTTTCTCCCGTTTTACCTCTTCGTCCGCCGATTTTTCCTCGCCGACGTTCTCCCTATCGATTATAAAGGTTCGACGCTAAAATCTCAAGCGGCGCCCAACGCGCGACGTTCGTTTTTCCCCGTTTTTCTTTAAATTCTTGCCGACGCCGCGCTCGCCGGCTTTCCCCCGCGTTCCTTGACGCCGTTTCCCCTTCTTCGCCCAACGTTCGACTTACCGCCGTTCTAATCCGCACCTTTAAGATAAGAAATCTAGGCAAAATAGAAAAAATCTACAAAACGGTCTTGGCGCGGCAAAAGAAATTGGGTATACTGTTTATTAGGGGGCGTTCCGTCCCGACGCCTTGCAACGCGTTCCGGAGTTTTTCGCCCCGTTTCCCTATATCTCCTAATCCCCCGCATCGACAAGAGACGAAAGACCGCCTTATGAGCGCCCTTCCCGTTTTGAACGTTTTTCCGCGACGCCATCCGAAACGCCGTCGACTCGCGCGCCTCGCCGCTTCGACTTTTTCCTTCGGAACGGCGTTGACCGCCGCGCTCTTCGTCGTTTCGCCGTCGTTTGAGTCGCCGCGTTTTACGGTCTCTGCGCAAACGACGCAAACCGCCTCGGCGACGCAAACGGAAGACGCGCTCCTCGCCGCCGCGCTCGAACAGCACAGTCAAGGCGCTTACGAAGAAGCGGTTCAGCGCCTCGAAGCGTTTATCGCGCAGTACCCGGCTTCGAAAAATCGCAACAAGGCGGAGCTTTTCGCCGGACACGCTCGCCTCGCGCTCGGCGAATTTACCGATCCGGAGCAAACGGCGCTCGCGCGGGCGCATTTCCAATATATCGTCGAACAAGGGAAAGACGCCGAATACTATAAAGAAGCGACCTTTCACAACGCTTTCTCTTACTTCAACTTACGCCAATATTCGGAAGCGCGTCCGCTCTTTGCCAAGTTTCTGGACGAGTTCCCGAAAGACGCTTACGTTCAATACGTTTATTATTACCTCGGCGTTTGCGAAGCGCAGTCCGGCGCCTACTCCGCCGCGTTGACCTATTTTGACCGCAACCTGGACGAGTACCCGACGTCGCCGCTCCGCTGGACCTGCCGTCTCGAAAAAGCCGCGACGATCGGAAAATCGGGCGATTACCAAGAAGCGGAAAAACAACTGAACGACTTAGCCGCCGATCCGGAACTCCCGGCCGACGTCGCCGGACAAGTCGTCGTTCAGCGCGCGCTCCTGCAAATCGTTCAACAAAATTTCGACGAAGCGATTCGCATTTTAGACGAATTTATCCGCCGCTACCAAAGCGACGCCAACTTAGCGCAAGCCGTTCAAGACGCTTATCTTTACGAAGCGTACGCTTACTTCGCCAAGCAAGATTTCGCCTCCGCGCTCCGCCTCGTCGAACAGATGCAACAAACGTCGACGACTATTTCGCCGGAGTCCGCGCTCCTTAAAATCAAGATTCTCGTCAACTTACAACGCGTCGACGAAGCGGAAACCATCCTAAACGCCCTCGAAGCGTCGAGTTACGGCCAAGAAACGCCGGACGCGATCGCCTCGTATCGCGCCCTTCTTTCGCTGGCTCGCGGGAATTGGGACGCCGCGATTTCCTCGTTGACGACGCTCCTGAAAGTCCGTCCGACGACCGGAAACGCCGTCGCGATCAACTATTACAACGCCGGCGCGTCCTCGACCGGTCGGCAACTCGCGCCGCACG
>JAFYVO010000261.1 GCA_017549085.1 Thermoguttaceae bacterium | reverse complement strand
CTTTGAACTTGCGTTGGTCGGCGTTCGACATTTTGAAGACTTTCGGCAGGCCGCCTTCGGACGCGCGAACGTCGACTTCGACGATTTCGTCGTCGGCGGATTCGAAGTTGATTTCGGTCGACTTGTCTTTCAGCGTAAAACCGACGGAAAGCGCGGCGCGGTCGAGGCGTTCGAAAAGTCCCTCCGCGAATAACGAGTCTTCGACTTTGACGTGAAATTGCGGGAGAAGCGTTTCTAAATCCTTGCAAAATTGCGGGTTGACGTTGAACGTTTTCTTCGCGGTTTTCACTTCTTGCGCCTCCTCGTTTTCGGTTCCGACTCCAATTTCCGTTTCGTAAACTTCCGCAAGCGACTCCGCGTCGTTCAAAAGCGCGTCGACCGCGGACGCGGCGTCGCCTTGTTTTTGGGCTTCTTGGCGACGTTTGAGTTCCAACGCGATCTTGGCGCCGTCGAGCGACGCGAAGTCGTCCGTTTCGTTGGACGACGTTTCGAATTGCGGCAAAAGAGGTTGCGTCGGTTGTTGCGGCGCGACGTCGTCTGGCGAGGCGAGTCGAAAATCGCGTTCGCTGAAACCGGCGCCGTTGAGACCGCGAACGATTTGACGCGCCGTCGTCTCAAAATCGTTCGACGACGTTAACACGTAAGACATATTCAACGCCGCGGCGCCGCTGCGTCGAGCGTGAGGGAGGCGGAGAACGCGGCCCAAAATCTGCTCGACGTCGATTTGGCTCGTTTTGTTCGCCAGCGACGCGAGAACGTAGGCGAACGGACAGTCCCAACCTTCTTTTAGCGCGTTAACCGTTACGATGCAACGGATAGGGCATTCGGGCGACATAAGATCGACGTCTTTTAATTCGTCGACGTCGGCGGTGCGAATCGCGATATCCGACGCCGGAACGCCCGCTTCGAGTAGTTTGTCGCGCAACTTTTCGAACGTCGTCGCGTCCTCTTTCCCTTTCGGTTGCGCTTGGAAGAGCGCGATCGGACGAACGTAACGGCCCGAGCGTTCGAATTCGGCGGCGGCGAGTTCCTCTAAACGGCGGCGAAGGTCGAGCGCGTCGAGCAAAACGTCCGCTTGCGAGTCGCGGTTGTAGAGAATGACCGGCAACTTGACCATATTTTCGCTTTTAAGCCGAACCGCGTCGACGTAAGAAATAATATTGCTCTCTTTACGCGGCGTCGCCGTTAGGTCGAGAACGAAACTCGGATTGAAGTTTTGGAGCATTTCGAGGCTTAACGTCGAGCGCGCGTGGTGGCTTTCGTCGACGATAACGACCGGATTGAGACGGTTTATCGCTTGGAAAAGCGACGTTTCGTCGGCGTTCGGAATCGGCGCTTCGGCGGCTCCGAAAATTTTGGCGAATTCGGTCAGGGCGCCGTTTTCTTGGTACGCTTTCAACCCTTCGCCGCGTCCTCGGAAGGAGTCGTAGGAGAGAACCATAATCGAGAGTTGCTCGAAAACGGTCGTCGGATTGAAGTTTTGGCCGTTTAGCAACTCTTGCTTCGAATAGACTTCGAGTCGATTGCCGAAATCGACGGCAAGGCGTCGCCGATACGGGTGGTTCGGGTCTGTGAGGGCTTTTAAGGTTTGCGTCAAGATCGCGTCGGACGGGACGAGCCAAACGACGGCCTTCGTTTTCGTCGGCGGGAGCGCGTCGAAAAGGGGGCGAATCGCCGCGCAAGCGATAAACGTTTTGCCGCCGCCGGTCGGGATTTTGAAGCAAAGGTTGGGGACGCCGGGAGTTACGTCTTGATAAAACCCGAGTTTGGGCGCGCCGGATTCCAACCAAAATCGGCGAAACGCTTCGCGGTAATCTTGCGTTTCGGTCATTAATTCGAGGTAACGTCGCAAATCGTCGACGACGTTCTTTTGATACGCTTTCGGTTCCATTAGCCTGCATTTATCGTCCGTTAATATCGCGCGGAATCTTCTTGAAAACGACGCCGAATCGCTTTAATTTTTTAGCGTCGACGGCGCAACGGTCGGCGTAAACGATCGTCAAGTCGTTCTTGGACTTAACGCTTGCGAGGAAAGCGGCGTCGAGCGTCGTCGTTTCGTCCGATTTATAGTAAAAATAGTACGCCGCGTCGTTAAAGGTTCCGAGGTAATATTCGTTGTCGTCGGCGACCGGCGAGAAGGGGGTTTTCGTTTCGGTGAACCAAATGTATTCGCGGATTTTCTCAAGAGGCGCGGACGGGTTCAAACGTTCGTCGACAAGGAGCGGAGCGCCGAGTTCGTAAAAGCTGAAATCGCCGCCGGTTCCTTGCGCGCTTACTTCGGCTTTTAGCGTCGCGATGACTTGTAAACGCCCGTCCTCGATTTTAGGATTCGAGACCTTTTCGTAGAGCCCGGAGTCTTTCGCTTCTTGCGCCGCCGACTTGGCGGGTTCGAGGAGTTCCGCGCCGGACGCGAGATTTTTCGTCGTGATTTTTTCGTCGAAAAGCGTTCTTTCTTCTTTGGTCGGATAACCTTGGATAACACGCTTAACCCGTTCCGCGGTGATGGAGTCGGCGTAATCCAACATTTCGACGAGAATAAAGCGTCGCTTGCCGCCGTCCGCTTTGTTGAGAGCGAGGACTGCGTGCGCGGTCGTGCCGGAACCGGCGAACGAGTCGAGGATTAGGTCGTCTTTGCTTGTAATTGAGCGAAGAATTTCCATAACAAATTCAACCGATTTAGGTTGAGGAAAATCGGTTTTATTGGCGCCGGAAAAGATTTTGCCGAAAACGTTTTGTCCTTTTTCCGTATAGAACAACGGATTGTTCCAAATTGTAAAGAGTTTTTGTTTAACGACTTGCCCTTGGGAATGAGCGTAATTTTTTCGATATATTTTCCAAACGCCCGCTCGTTTTTGAGCAAGAAGCAAGTAAAGGTCCTGTTCGGACTTTTCGCGTCCCCAAGTCCAACAGCCTTCGTAACCGTCGGGCCAAAAAGGAAAGACTTCAATAGTATGCGATTCGTCTTGAACGAGGCTTACCGCTCCGTTATGGGGATTTGCGTAAAGAGGATACCAAAGATTAGGCCGCGTTATTTTATTAAATTCGCGATGCGTGTTGCGTAATTCTTGTAAACGATACTTACCATTAGCGTCCGAATGTTTATAATCTTTTTCTATTTTAGCCGCGCTTTTATCAACGCTAAACCAGCCGGCTGGAACAGTTGATTTTGTGTAAACTAAGATATATTCGTGGTTAGTGGCGAAATATTTGTCTTGGCTTCTTCCTTTGGGATTACAAAGTAAAGTAATTTGAGCAATAAAATTAGCGGCGCCGAAAATTTCGTCGCAGATAAGTTTTAGGCTGGCGAGTTCGTTGTCGTCGATGCTGATAAAGATCGCGCCGTCGTCCGCCAAGAGCTTATGAAGCAAGCGCAAACGCGGGTACGTCATACAGAGCCATTTGTCGTGGCGCGACAAATCCTCGCCTTCTTTACCGACGACTTGACGCAACCACTTTCTGATGCGCGGGTCGTTGACGTTATCGTTGTAACCCAGTTTTCGTTCCCGGTGTTGTACGGCGGATCGATGTAAACGCATTTGACGCGTCCTTCGTAGCGGGGAAGGAGGGCCTTCAACGCTTCGAGGTTGTCGCCTCGAACGATCATATTTTCGGAACCGTTATCTTCGGCGCGCGTTCCGGAGGCGTCGAACGAGTATTTGCGTTCAAGAATCCGATACGGAACGTCTAAATGATGGTTAACGACCTTGTCTTTGCAGAGCCATTCGAGCGTTGGCATAGGGCGATTTTCTAAATGGAAATTGAAATAGCGAAAGAGGAACAAAAATAAAGG
>JAFYVO010000260.1 GCA_017549085.1 Thermoguttaceae bacterium | reverse complement strand
TTCAAGGTAAAATCGTCGATTTCGGCGGTTGGGAACTCCCGGTGCACTACGCGACCGGCGTCTTGGCCGAACACCGCAAAACCCGCGAAAGCGCCGGGCTCTTCGACGTTTCCCATATGGGCGAAATCATCGTTCGCGGCGCCGGAGCGGAAGCCTTCCTGCAATCGATCCTTTCGAACGACGTTTCGAAGATCGCGCCGAAAGAAACGCAATACAACATTATGTGTTACGAAAACGGCGGTTGCGTCGACGACTTGATCGTCTACAAATATTCGGAAACCGACTACCTCCTCGTCGTCAACGCGTCGAACACCGACAAAGACTTCGACTGGATCGCCAAACACGCGCCGGAAACGCTGACGGTCGAAAACGTTTCGCCGCAATTCGCGCAACTCGCGATTCAAGGCCCGAACGCCGAAAAAATCCTCCAAACGCTGACCGACGCCGACCTTAGCGCGATTCGCTTCTTCCACTTCGAAGCGGACGTCGTCGTCGCGGGCAAAATCTGCATCGTCTCCCGCACCGGGTACACCGGCGAAGACGGGTTCGAAGTTTACTGCGACGCCGCCGACGCGGTCGAGCTTTGGGACGCGATTCTCAAAGCCGGCGGCGAAGAAATTTGCCCGGTCGGCCTCGGCGCTCGCGACTCCCTCCGCTTCGAAGCGAAGCTGCCGCTCTACGGACACGAAATTTCCGCCGAAATTTCGCCGTTGGAAGCGCGCCTCGGGTTCTTCGTTAAGCTCGATAAAGAAGCGGATTTCATCGGGAAAGAAGCGTTGAAAGCGCAAAAAGCGGAAGGGCTCAAACGCGTCCTTTGCGAACTCGAACCGATCGACCGCGGGATTCCGCGCGCCGAATGCGAAGTTTGCGTCAACGGCGAAAAAGTCGGCGTCGTTACGACCGGCGTTCCGGCTCCGACGCTCGGGAAAAACCTCGCGCTCGCGCTTCTCCCGCCGCAATACGCCGAGCCGGAAACGGAAGTCGAGATTATGGTGCGCAACAAACCGATTCGCGCGCTCGTTAAGAAGGGGATCTTCTACCGCAAGAAGACCCTCGCTCGCTAATTTCGGCGAGTAAAAGGACGCGATAAACGGTCGCGTTTTTAAGATAAGACAACGAAAATCGGTTTCGGCGTCCGGAATTGAACCGAAACGCTTCTTGACCCGACGGCGGCGCGCGCTCGACTTAGAACGCGGCGTCGCCCGGCGGTCGGTTTTCGGTTGAACGGCGCCGGTTTTGCCGACTTTAACGAATAAACTGAATAAAATTTTCCAACTTTTTTAACCGCTAAGGAGTTTGCGATGAACACGCCGAGCGATTTGTTTTATTCGAAAGAACACGAGTGGGTCCGCGTCGAGGGGACGAAGGCTTACGTCGGGATTACCGACTTCGCGCAACACAGCTTGGGCGACGTCGTTTACGTCGAACTGCCGGAAGTCGGCGCTAAAGTCGCGGCGGGCGACGAAGCGGGCGTCGTCGAATCGGTGAAGGCCGCCTCCCCGATTTACACCCCGGTCTCGGGCGAAATCGTCGAAACGAACGCCAACCTTGAAGACGCGCCGCAAGCGATCAACGAAGATCCGTACGGCCAATTCGTTTTCGTCGTCGAACTCGACGCCCCGTTCGAAAAGGGCGACCTCCTCGACGCGACCGAATACGCCGCGATCTGCGAAGAGTAATTTCGCCGAGTAAGCGAAACGCCGGTACCGCGTCTTGCGAATCGGCGTTTCGAACGTTGAAAAACGTCGAAATCGAGCGTCGTCGTTAAGGGCGGCGCTCGAAACGGTCGCTTTTTGCCTTGACGCGGCGTTTTGACGCGTCCGGCGGTAATTTTAACGCGGCGAAAAAGGGCAAACGTTCGACGAACGCTCGAAGATAAAGAAACGGCGTTTTACGAGGACGCCAAAATAACGACGAGCGAAAACAAACGCAATAAAACGACGTCCGACGCGGCGACAAACAAGGTCAACCCGTTCGTTGGGTTCTGGGAAGAATGCAAGCGAGTCGTTCGATTCCAGTGCGACTTATTTTTGCCTTGGCCGTTTTAACGAAAATTTTGCGAGGATTCCAAACAACGATGAGCGAAACCAAGCGCGACGAAACGACGACCGACGCCGCGACGGCGAAAAAAGTCAACCCGATTCTTTGGCCGTTCGTTCAATGCCAACGCTTTATTCGATTCCTGTACGATTGGGTCTTGTCTTGGGCGCACTCTCGTTTCGGGACGGCGGCGCTGGCGACCCTTTCCTTTGCGGAGAGTTCGTTTTTCCCGATTCCGCCGGACGTGTTGCAGATGGCGCTTTCGATCGAACGTCCGAAACGCTCCTTTTATTACGCGGCGGTCAGCGCGGTCGCGTCGGTCTGCGGGGCGGTTCTCGGTTGGTACATCGGGCATTTCCTTTGGGACGCGGTCGGGCCGTACTTTGTTCCGAACATTATTTCGCAAGAGAATATGGACAAAGTCGCCCAATTTTTCGACGAATACGGCTTTTGGGCGCTCTTCGCGGCGGCGTTCACTCCGCTTCCGTTCAAGGCGTTCACGATCACCGCGGGTATCGCCGGGATGTCGATTCCGATTTTCGTCGTTTCC
>JAFYVO010000259.1 GCA_017549085.1 Thermoguttaceae bacterium | reverse complement strand
GCTTGGCTTCGAGATCGCTCCGCGCGTAAATCGACAACACCCGTTCCGCGCTCGAAACCAGACTGTCGGCCAACGAAGCCATTCGCTTCCCTCTTTATTTCTTTTCGTTGAACTCGTTAAATTTTGGACGTTTCCGCTTAGCGTTTTTCTTCAAACGCTCAAAGAGAGCCGGTCAAGGAGCTTTCCGAAACGGACGCGGGCGCCGCCGTCGGAGCGGAAGCGGGCGCGGAAACCGCCGGTTCGTCGACGCAAATCTCGACCGTAACCAACGCGCCGGGGTTCAAGAGCCAATAACCGGCCTCGTTCTTTTGGTTCGCGACGTCGGCGTAAAAGTAATAGTGCCCCGACTCGACCGTTTGACGAACGTAAACGACCTTCCCTTCCAACTTTTGCGGTTGACCGCCCGGACGTTTGACCTCGACGACGACCTTTTTGTTCGCGATCGTTTCCGGCGCGTAACGGTCGGCGGGAATCGCGGCGTTAATTTGGACTTTGTCGTAACGAACGATTTTCAGGATTTCGTCCCCTTCGCGGAGCCATTGTCCTTCGTTTTGCATCACGTCGTCGACAATACCGTCGATCGGCGAAATCAGCTTGCGGTCTTCGATCGCGACTTCGGCGGCGTTGACGCGCGCTTCGGCGACCTTCACCTTTTCGACGTTGACTTCGAGGTCGAACTTCGCCTTGTCGATCGATTTAAGGGCGCGAACGTATTCGTACCGCTTTTCTTCGACTTCTTCCGGCGAAACGGAACCCGGCATCGTTTTGTTCAATTCGACGGCGCGCTTATACGACGCTTGCGCGACGAGCGCCGCGGCTTCCGCGACCTCGATTTCGAGCTTTTTGTCGGCTTCTTTGCGCGCGACGAGCAACTCTTGTTCCGCGACGATCTTTTGTTGAACCAACTCGGCGTCCTTTTGTTTCCCGAGCACGTCCCCTTTGCGCACTTGCAGACCGCGGAGGAGCGGACGGCGTTTCGTCGTTCCGTCTTCGCCGACGACGAGTTCGCCGTTCGCGTCGCGTTCGCAGAGCCCGAGCTCGACGAGGAGCCCTTGCCCGTTCGCGCTAATGAGGGCTTCGTACCCTTCCCCCTTCGGAATCACGACGCTGGCGTTCGGAACGACGACGCGACCGGCCTTCTCGTAAACGCCGGACTGAGCGCCGACGTTCGGAATCGCCGACGCGACGCTCGGCGCCGCGGGAGGCAGGAAAGCCGTCGTCGAGCTAATCGACGGCGCGGTCGGGTTTTCCATCAAAGCGCGTTCCAAGTCGTCGTTCGCCCAACCCGCGACGCTCGACGCCGTCGTCAAGGCCAAGATCGCCGCGACGCTCAAGCGCGTTTTCCGTTCGAATATCGTTTTCATTTTCGCCGTCTTCTCCCGACGTTTGTCGTTTATCTCGTTAAATTTCAACGCTTGTCTTTATTCGTTTTACTCGAACCAGAAAAGGACCGTTTTTTGCAGGAACGCGACCAATTCGTTAAAGCAGACGTACCCGAGCGGACGTTTGCCGCAATAAACCTTCGCCGAAACGCCGGCCCCGGCGCGCGTCCCCTCCGGAAGCGACTCCGGATCGTCGATTTCCGCTCGCATTTGCACGGTCGTTTCCTCCGTGCCGCGATTTTCGGCGCGGTCGTGTTCCTCGACGACGGTCGCGCCGTAATTTTTCGACGGATCGACCATCATCACGAACTTCGCGGTCAACGCGGCTTCCGGGTCGTTTTCGCGCAGTTTGCGGAAGTAACCGTCGATGTGTCCCATCCGTTTTTCCGGCATTTGCAGCTCGAGGATCAACCCCTCCTCCGGTTTCGCGACTTCGAGCAAAATTTGCCCCGGCTGCACCGGTCGACTGCGGAGCTTATTCTCCAAATCGAACGTCATCACCGTCCCGTCGATGGGAGAGCGGACGACCAAATCGGCGCGGCGAGCGTTCAAAATCTTTTGTTGCAACAACAACGTTCGTTCGCGTTCGACGTATTGCGCCAACTGCCCGGCGACGCGAATCCGTTCCGCGTCTTTCGCTTGGTAACTCGCTTCTTTCAGCGCGAGGATTTGTTTGCGCGTTTCGTTCAATTCGCCGTCGGTCTTTTGCCATTCGGCTTCCAGCTCGTTGTTCGACAAGACCAACAACACGTCGCCCGCTTTAACGCTCTGCCCGTGTTTGACCTCGACTTTGTCGACTTTCCCCGCTTCACGAGCGAAAATATTATGACGCACGAGCGGCTGGAGCGTTCCGTCGCAGTGCATATTAAAGTTCCAAGGAACCAAAATCAGCGCCAAAATCAACGCCAAGACCGCCGCCGAAATCGAAACCGTCTTCGGCAGGTTCCGCGCAGCGACCAACGCCTTCGACTTGCCGATCGTTCGCCAAAGCCGGCCGAGGAAAATCGAGTTGTGTTCGAGCGAGTTGCCGATCGCGACGCGAGCGTGTTCGACGACGATCTCGACGCGCTTCATCGTATGTTCCGAGACGCGAGCGTTTTCGATCTGTTCGACGATCAACGCGCCAAACGGCGGATCGACGATTTTTTTGTCCCGCTCCGTTTCGTCGGCGTCGTTTTCGTCGATTCGACGCGGAATCAACGGGTAAACGGCGATCGCCTTCGTATGCGACGCGTCGACGTATTCCTCGATCGCCGTCTCGACCTGCGGCGCCAGTTGCGACGAGTCGCCGGTATAGACGATCGGTTCGTTCGCCGCGACGACCGCGGTCGCCAAGTCGCCGAGAAGACGCGCCGTTTCGGAGCGTTTGTCGACCATATCTTGCCCGGAAACCGCTTCGACGCGGGCTTGGCGACCGCGGCAAATCGCGATGGAGACGCGGTCGCACTCGATCAAACGGCGCCCTTCGTTCGCGACGGTGTAAACGGTTTCCTTAAAGTCGAGCGTTTTATGAATATTGCGCGTAAAATCTTCGAGCTGCGTCCAAAGATTTTGACGGTCGCTGAAATTTTTCAGTTGGCGATTTTTATAAAAGTCGGCCGCGTACCGGGTTACCTGACGCACGAACTGCAGATACCCCTTTTGAGCGGCGGGGTTCGAGTCCGGACGTTGGAAGATTTCGACGATCCCGACGCGCTCCAACTCCGTCGCGACGACGCCGACGACTACGAGAAAGTCGGTCGGGTTGCCGCCGTCGTTCGCGCCCTCGCCCCCGGAATGCGGCGGAACGATCATATCGGTTTCGGTCGAGCGCAACGCGTTGTACAGGAACGCCGAGTGCTTTTTGTTCGCCTCTTCGTCCTCGTGCAGTTTCGCTTCCTGCAAGTTGACCTGATACCCGAGCGACAGCCGCCCGGTCTCGTCCGCCGACCAAAAAGCGCCGCCGACCGCGCCCAACGCCGTTACGACGCGGGGCAAAAATTCGGCTTGAAATTCTTCGGGCGACGCGCTGGAACGCGAAATTTCCGCAATTTCGTTGACAAGAACGCGGATCTGCCGCTTCGTTTGCTCCAACAAACTCGAATCGTAACGCTGTTCGGAACTCATTTTTCTCGCTCAAAAATCAGTCGGGGCCGCTAAGCCGTTGCAAAAGGGGCGCTCCGAAGTTCGCGTTCTCCGCAGCGTCTTCGTCGTTATCGGCAAATTACGGAACCGACTCGATTGTTTTTCGGTAAAATTTTCTAAAACGCCCAACGTTTGGACGCGTCGCCCGCGCGCAAGTTCCCGTCCTGTTTTCATATTGCGCGACATTACCGTCAAGACGCGTCGAAAAAGCGCCTCCCCTTGGGAAAATTCGCAATTTGGATATAATAAAAAAACGCCGTCGCGCTCAAACGCGCTCGATAGTTCGATTATACGCGTTCGACGGCAAACGCCAAGCCCGTCCGTTTTCCCTTATTTCCCCTATTTCCTTTCGACGTCCTAGGAGCGTTCGATGCAATCCAACCCGCGCGTCGCCGTTTATCCCGGTTCCTTTGACCCGATCACGCTCGGGCACCTCAACGTTATCGAGCGCGCCAGCCGCCTCTTCGACCGTTTAATCGTCGCGGTCGGAGTCAATTCGCAAAAGGCGCCTTGGTTCACTCCGGAAGAGCGTTGCGAACTCATCCGCCGCTCGACCGAAGGGCTCCCGAACGTCGAAACGCGCACTTACGAAGGCTTAACGGTGCGTTTCGCGAAGGAAGTCGGCGCTCGCGTCGTCGTTCGCGGCGTTCGCCCGATCACCGACCTCCCCGCCGAGTTGACGTTAATGATGGCGAACCGCCAACTCGAACCGGAAGTCGAAACGCTCTTCCTCATCGCCGACGGCGAACTCGCGCACGTATCCAGCACGTTAATCAAAGAAATCGCGGGCGCGGGGGAAGAAGCGCCGTTGCGTCCGTTTTTGCCCCCTTGCGTCGTCGAGGCGGTGCGCCAAAAGATGCGCGGCGTTTCCGCCGAATAACAGCCTAAAACGCGACGCGCCGTTCCGTTTTTCGCCGCCGCTCGCCAAAAAAAGAAAAAAATTTAAAAAAGCCCCTTGCGCGATTCGTTTTTTAGGGTATGATAGTGAGCGTAACAGTTAAGGCGTCGTAGCCAAACGGCTAAGGCAACGGATTGCAAATCCGTCATTTACCGGTTCGAATCCGGTCGACGCCTCTTCGAGAGCCGACGTTTTCAAGCGTCGGCTTTTTTTATTTCTTGTTTTCGCCTTTTCCGCGTCCGACGCAAAACGCAAAAACGCGACGCGCGTTCTCGACGGCGTCGCGTTTCAAGCGGCAAGTTTCGATTTCATTTCGCGACGCCGTTCAACAAGGCGCGCTTCTTTCAAGACTTAAACGCTGTAAAGCGATTCTTCCAAGTCGACCGCTCGGCGCGTCAATAACAACCGCAACCGCCGCCGAACGAATTCCAAGCGTTGTAAGAATTCCAACCGCTGTAGGCGCCCCAAGAGGTATAGCCGCCCCAACCGCCGCTGTAGCCGTAACTATACGGAACGCACGACGAACGGCGCCACCCCAAACCGCGGAAACAACCGCCGCGACGACCGCGCCCAATCCCGCACGGATCGCAACAACTCGAGTAACTCGGCAGGCAGCAGCTCGAATAACACGGCGAGCAACAGGAATACGAAACGCAACGAGCGCGACGTCCGCAACCGCGGAAACAACCGTAATCGCAATCGCAACAAGAAACGCCGCAACTAATCGTCGAACACGGGTCGCAACAAACGGTATCGCAAGGATCGCAAGAGACGACGTCGCAAGGATTGCAGCCGACCGAACCGCAAGGAGACGGGCCGCGTTCGGCGATTCCAACGTTTTCCGGCGCGACGGCGGCTTCGTAAGCGGCGACGTCCGAGGCCGTTTTATCCAACGACGCGTCTTGCGCCCAAGCGTTCGCGCCCAAAACCAAAGCCAAGGAAGCGGCGACCCAAGAAAACGCAAACTTCTTCAACATCATTCTTTCCTTTCTCAACGAGAGTTAAGCGCGCTCCGCTCCGTTCCTTAAACGAAATCTCAAACGAGCGAAGCGAAAAAATCCCCGACGCGCCAAAACGACGCCGCGTCGAAACGGGAAAACGCGCCGACCCGCCGACCGCCTAACAACAAGGGCGACCGTCCGACAGGTCGAGCGCAAACGCCGAGCCGCGACGACTCGACGCCGCGAACGTTTTCGGACGTCGACAATATAACCGCAAGATAGGCGCTTTGGGAAATTCGGCGTTTTTTTCACGTTTAAACCAAAGAAACGCTTTAAAGAAAATAGCAAAACTAAACAAAACAAACGCCCGGCGACGCGCCCTTTTTTCCTCGCTATTCTCCCTAACCTGCCCAAACTAACGCCTTTCAAAACCCGCGCCTCCGCTTGAAAAAAAACGTTTTTCCGGTATAATGACTAGGACGCGAAAGAGCGCGAACGCGGCGCCGCTCGTCTCTTCGCACTCGCGAAGGCCGACGACTCCGCGTCGGTTCGAGTTCAACGAAAAAAAATTCGGAATCGAAAAATGACAAAACAACTCCTTTCGGGCAACGAGGCGATCGCTCGCGGCGCACTCGAAGCCGGCGTAACGGTCGTTTCCGGTTATCCCGGCACGCCGTCGACGGAAATTTTAGAGAATATCGGCAAACTTTACGGCGACAAGATGTTCGCCGAGTGGGCCCCGAACGAAAAAGTCGCGTTCGAGACCGCCGCGGGCGCCTCGACGACCGGCGCTCGCGCGATGACGACGATGAAACACGTCGGTCTGAACGTCGCCGCCGACCCGTTGATGACGCTCGCTTACGTCGGTTGCGTCGGCGGGTTCGTCGCGGTCGTCGCGGACGACCCCGGCATGAACTCGTCGCAAAACGAACAAGACACGCGCCTTTTCGCTCGTTTCGCGAAGGTTCCGGTCTTCGAACCGGCCGACGCGGCGGAAGCCAAAGCGTTTGTTTTGGCCGCTTGCGAAATTTCGGAAAAATTCGGGACGCCGACGATTTTGCGCTCGAACACGACCGTCAGCCACTCGCGCGGCGTCGTCGAGTTGGCCGAACCGGTCGCGCTGAACCGAACGCCGTCCTTCAAAAGCGACCCGCAACGCTTCGTTCCGATCCCGGCTTGGGCTCGCGGAATGCGCGTCCGCTTGGAAGAACGCCTTGAAAAACTCGCCGAGGAAGCGTCGAACTCGCCGCTGAACCGAATCGAATGGAACGCGTCCGGCGACCGTCGCGTCGGTATCGTAACCGCCGGCGCCGCTTACCAATACGTCAAGGAAGTTTTCCCGGAAGCGAACGTCCTGAAACTCGGCTGGCTCTTCCCGTTCCCGGATCGCCTGATTCGCGAATTTGCCGCGCAAGTCGACCAAGTTATCGTCGTCGAAGAACTGGAAGACTTCCTCGAAGAACATATTAAAGCGTTGGGTATCAACGTGTTCGGCAAGCGTTTGGGCGACGAAAAACTCGTTCCGAACATCGGCGCGCTCGACGTCGACGTCCTGAAAGCCGTTCGCGCCCAACTCGTCGTGAACCCGGCGACCGCTTCGCTCTTCGACGAGCAAGCCGCCGAACCCGCGCCGACCGCCGAACTTCCGACGCTCCCGGCCCTCCCGGCTCGTCCGCCGGTTTTGTGTCCGGGCTGCCCGCACCGCGGTTTCTTCCACGCCCTGAAAAAATTCGACGTCGTCGTTTCCGGCGACATCGGGTGCTACACCTTAGGCGTCGCGCCGCCTCTTTCGAGCATCGACACGGTCCTCTGCATGGGGGGCGGCTTCACCGTCGCGCACGGGATCGATCGCGCCAAGAACGACCGTCCGGTCGTCGGGATCGTCGGCGACTCGACGTTCTTCCACTCCGGCATTACGGGTCTCCTCGACGTCGCCTATAATAAGGGCGGCGCGACGCTCGTCGTATTGGACAACCGCGTCACGGCGATGACCGGGCACCAAGAAAACCCCGGTTCCGGCAAGACGCTCCTCGGCGAAGAAACGTTCGCCGCG
>JAFYVO010000258.1 GCA_017549085.1 Thermoguttaceae bacterium | reverse complement strand
TAAACCCGACGCCGCCGCGACCGTCGCGGGGCGCCGCCGAAAACGCCTTTCCCCCATTATACCCGCTCGCCGCCGAAAAATAAAGCGCGTCGCCGCTAAAGTAACGAAAAATCGCCAAAAACGCTCGCAAAAAACAACCGCCGCCCGCTTTTCGTCGAATCGCTCGACAATATTCGCCATTTTTCGCGAACGCGCCGAAATTTCCTTGCAATCGCCCAACCTTTGCGTTAAAATAAGGACGTCGGCGTTTTCTCGCGCCGCTCCTCCGACGCGTTTTCCCTAACGCGTTGCGAACGTTTAACTTCCGTTTAACGCAGGAGGTTCCGATGCGTTCCGTGCTCGCTCCCCTTCGCTCGCTTGCCGCGCCGTCGCTTCTGTCGGCCGTCCTTGCGCTTCCCCTATTTACCCCTTTTTCGCCATTTTCCGCCAATGATAGCGCCGCGACTCGCGTCGAATTCGCCGCTTTTGACGGAACGACGCAACGTTATTTCGAGCGGCTGCCGGAAAATTTTGATCCGCGCCGCCCGACGACGCTCCTGATCGCGCTGCACGGGCACGGCTCCGACGGCGCGCAAATTTTCGCCGGAAAATACGCCGAATTTGAAGCGTTGCTCGACGTCGCGGCGGAACGCGGCGCCGTCGTCGTTTCCCCCGATTACCGCGATCGGACGTCCTGGATGGGCCCGGCGGCGGAAAACGACGTCGCGCAAATCGTTGCGGAACAAAAAGATAAGCGCAACATAAACCGCGTCGTCGTTTCCGGCGCGTCGATGGGCGGCTCGTCGGCGCTAACCTTCGCGGTTCGCCGCCCCGACCTAATCGACGGCGTTATTTCGATCAACGGAACCGCGAATCACCTCGAATACGAGAAGTTTCAAGACGCGATTTCGGCCTCGTTCGGCGGTTCGAAAACCGAAATCCCGCTCGAGTACAAAAACCGGAGCGCGGAGTATTTTCCGGAACGCTTAGTCGAGAAACCGTCGGCGTTTACGTTGGGCGGTCGCGACGAAATCGTCCCGCCCGCTTCCGCGAAACGCCTCGCCGAAGCGCTTCAAAAAATCGGCGCGCCCGTCCTCCTCCTTTACCGTCCGGAAGGCGGCCATTCAACGACTTACGACGACGTTCGAACCGCCGCGGAGTTCGTTTTCGACGCGCTCGAAAAAACGGAACCGACGCCCAACGACGCCAAGTAACGCCGACGCGCCCGTTTTTGAAAACGCGCATATTCGTCGACATTTTCAAAGAATCAAAAGACGTTCCCGTTTCGCCGACGCGACGCGTTTCGAACGTCCGCAACCCTTGACAACGCAATCATTAAGACTCGACAATGACGTTTAAACTTTTCCAATCGGCGTTACTAACTGTCGCCGCGACGTTCTTCGCCGCGACGGCGGCAAACGTTCGCGCCGCCGAAACGCAAACCGCGCCCGAAGCGCCGCCGAAAGTCGTCGTCGAAATCGACGGCGTCGTCCGCCAACCGTCGTTCGGAACCGTCGCCGGTTCTTGGTTTTACAACGCGGGCCCGGACGGTTCGCAGCTCCTTCTTCTCGGCTTCCCTAAAGGCGGCGTCGAACAAGCGCCGAACTACCGCCTTATCGCCGACTTAAATTCGGAATCGGTCGTTCGTTTGACGATTCCAGTCGACTCGCCGCGCAACGTCGCAAGCGCAAGTTGTTCCTTTAAACAACTTGGATCCGTTCCGGCGTTCCCGAATTGGTCGCGCGATGACGAAGAGGTCGGCCCCGCGCCCGCCGATATGCCCCCCGGGACACAGCTTCTAAGCGTATTTCCGCCGAGCGACGGCGCCCTCGTCTTGACGATTCAAGCGCCGAAGTTCGACGCCGCGTCGTCCGGAGCCACATCCGGCGCAATAGGCGTTGAAAAAAAGACTTGCGCTATTGAAATTTCCAATTTTCAAACGACGACGCGCCCGATCGAAGCGCCGCTTTCCCTCGAACCGACGCGCAAACCGCAGTCGCTCGACCCGATCGCAACCTCGCCCGACTTCCGCCCAACGCTCGCCAACGCCGCCGTTAATTGGGATTGGCGCCTTCAAGACGGAATCGGAACGGAACGCGAACCGCGAACCTTCCTTCAAGCACTCGAAAAGCAACTCCCGCAAGGGCGAGCGCTTCTCGACGACTTAGCCGCTTCGATCGACGACGGAACGTTCGATAATTTAAGCGCTTACGACCCGAAAATCGGCGAAAAAATCGACGCGTTCGCGCCGCGTCTCGACGCTTGGAACGCCGCTTGGGCCGACTTTGAAAAACGTTTCAACGAGATCAAAATCAAAGCCGCCCAAGAAAGCGCCGACGCGGCGACCGTCGCCAAACTTAACCGCGACGCCGAGTCGCTTTGGCGCGAAGTTCGAACGCTGAAACGCCAAATGTTGGTCGAGTCGCCCCTTTTCCAATTCGGCTCGCTACTCTTTGTCAAACACGCGCCAAGCGTTATGTCGCATCAACTTACGCAAGTTTACGGCTACTGCGCGCGCCCCGGCGGCGGACTCTTCGTTCTCGACGAACCCGGTCGCTCGATGAAAACGCGCGACGTCACGCCGCAAAACTTGCCGCTCGGCTCGTTTATGACGCCGGAGCTATCTTTCGACGGCAAAACGCTTTACTTCGCTTACTGCGAAACGCCGTCGACGCCGAAAATTTGGCGCGATCCCGAGACGATGGAACGTCGTTTCCATCTTTACAAAACGTCGCTTAACGACGTTCTCGACGGAAAAAGCGTCGACGCAACCCGTTTGACGGACGGCCCTTACGACGACTTCTCGCCCCTCCTTCTTCCGGACGGCGACCTAATCTTCTGCTCGACGCGACGCGGCGGCTTCCACCGTTGCGGCGCCGGGCCCTGTTACGTTTACACGCTGACGCGTTCGCGCGGCGACGGCTCCGACCCGCGCCCGATTTCGTTCCACGAAACGAACGAATGGAACCCGACGCTAATGTCCGACGGTCGCGTCGTTTACACGCGTTGGGATTACGTCGACCGCGACGCCGTGTACTATCAAAATCTTTGGTCGGCGCGCCAAGACGGAACCGACGTTCGAATCCATTACGGCAACAACACCTTCAACCCCTGCGGTCTTTGGGAGTCGAAAGCGATCCCCGGTTCCTCGAAAACGCTCGCGATCGCCGGGCCGCACCACGGAATGAGCGCCGGAACCGTTGTTACGCTTGACGTTAACCGCGGCGTCGACGGGCCGGAACCGCTCGAACGCCTCACGCCGGAAGTCCGTTTTCCGGAAGGAGAAGCGCCGCTTCCGAATATTCCGCAACTCCCGCATTTAAGCGACTTCGACTACGTTCCGACCGGTTTTTGGCAAGCGACTCGCGAAGCGGAACGCGCCGAGCAAACGGTCGAAGAACGCCGTTGGCCGGTTCACACGTTCAAATCGCCCTTCCCGTTGTCGGAGAAATACTTCGTCGCGTCGTACAGTTACGACAAACTGCTCGGCGAAGCGGGCCCGAATATTCCAAACCAATACGGCGTCTACTTTTGCGACGCGTTCGGGAACCGCGAGCTCGTTTACCGCGACCCGAATATTTCAAGCGTTTGGGCGCTCCCGATTCGTCCGCGTCCGGTTCCGCCGGTCTCCGCGTCGGCTCTCGACGAAACTGAACGCGACGCCGAATCGCCAACCGGAACCTTCTTTATGCAAAACGTTTACGAAAGTTGGCCGACGAAACTTCCGTCCAAAATTAAGTCGTTGCGCATTGTTCAAGTTTTGCCAAAAACGACGCCGAACGCGAATCAGCCGACCGTCGGCGTCGCGAACGCTTCCCCAGGCAAGCAAGTTTTAGGAACGGTTCCGGTCGAGGAAGACGGTTCGGCGCACTTCGAAGCGCCCGCTTGCAAACCGTTGTTATTCCAAGCCTTGGACGAAAACGGTCGAATGGTTCAGGGGATGCGCTCCCTTGTTTACCTTCAACCGGGCGAATCCGCCGGTTGCGTCGGCTGCCACGAAGACCGAACGGCGGCGGTTCCGAGCGCGAAAACGATCGCGTCGACGAAGCAACCGGCGCAAATCGAACCCGGCCCGGACGGCTCTAAACCGTTCTCGTTCCCAATTTTAGTTCAGCCGATTCTCGACAAGAAGTGCGTCGCTTGCCACAACGCCGAAAAAGCGGAAGGCGGCGTCGACTTAACTTCAACGCCGGAAGGCGCTTACACCAAGTCCTACAACGCGTTGGTTAAGTTTGTCCCCTACTCCGCTTGGGGAAATCCGGACGGCAACTTCGAGCCGATCACCGAACCCGACCGCTTCGGTTCGCGCCCGAGCCGTCTTACTAAACTCTTAGAAGACGGGCATTACGACGTCAAACTCGACGCCGCCGATTGGGAACGCCTCAATACTTGGCAAGACGTCAACGCGCTTTTCTACGGGACGTTCAACG
>JAFYVO010000257.1 GCA_017549085.1 Thermoguttaceae bacterium | reverse complement strand
TAAAGGAGGCCGATCAAGATGTAAGCGCCGTTGATTTTCGCGTCGATATTAAACGCGGAATCGCAACCGCTGCACGACCAAGCGCGGTAGTCGGCGTTGTGTTGGTACTTTTCGTTAATCTTGTCCCAGCAGGACTTCCAGTCGTTCGGGTTCTCGCGATACCAAGCGAGGAGGTCGCGAACCATTTCGGCGTATTGCGACTCGGCCGGAATCGCTTCCAACGCTTTTTCGATAATCTTCACGACGTCGGTTTCGAAAAACGCTTCGGCGTACATCGCGCCGACGAACTGGCCCGCGTATACGCCGTCGCCGTAATTCATCAGCCGCCCGAATTTCTCGCCCATTCGAATCGCGTTGTTCGGAAGCCCCGGCGAAATCAGCCCGGAAAAGTCCGCTTCGATTTGGTAGTCGATGTCGTCCGCGCACTTGTTCAGCGCCGGATGACTCGAGAACGGCGGCGCGATTCCGCAACGCAAGTTGTGCCGCCCGGCGACGTTGGCGTGCCAAAGCGCGTACTCGCTATTCGCGAAATCGAGCCCGGCTTGACGGATAGAAACGTCGAGCCCGTGTTCCTCCATCGAGCGCAGGAACGTCATTTCGACGTAAAGGTCGTCTTGGCCGAACGCGTTATTGATCATTTCCGGCGTCCATTTCGGCATATTTTCGTCCGGAATGATTCGGTCGCAGAAGCGGAACTCGGTCGGCGCGCCCCAACAGACGCCCGCAATTTGGCCGATCCACCCGGCTTTCATTTTGTCGCGATACTCGGCGACCGGGAGCGTCCGGTAAAGTTTGCCGTCGATTTCGACGGGTTCGGCGGCGGTCGACGCGGCGGCGGAACCGAAGAGCGTCGCGGTTCCCAACAAAGCGGCCCAAAGTTTTTTCATCGGCGCAAATCCTTTATTGCAATCGGGTTAACTCGACGGCTTTCGCTCCCGCGCAAAGTTTTCTCCTTTTCCTTGTTCTTCCCGAAAAGTCCGAAAACGTCGCCGAAAAACGCCGCCGCAAGAAAGCAAAAAACGCGGAGCCGAAACTCCGCGTTCATTATACCCGACTTCGCCGACAATTTCAAACGATTTCGCCGCCGTTTCGTTAAAAATCGGATTTTATTTTAAACCGCCGCTCAACGAACGATCGTTTGTTCGCGACCCGGGCCGACCGAAACGATCGAAATCGGGCGACCGATGATTTCTTCGAGGCGCGCGACGTATTTCTTCGCGTTTTCCGGAAGATCGTCGTATTTTTCAATGTGGTCGATCTCTTCCGCCCAACCCGGAACCGTTTCGTAAATCGGTTTCGCGCGAGCCAAGTCGTCGACGTCGGACGGGAACGACTCAACGCGTTTGCCGTCGAGTTCGTAAGCGACGCAAATGTTGATCGTTTCGAAACCGCTCAAAACGTCGAGCAACATCAGCGACAACTCGGTCGCGCCGCTCAAACGGCTCGTGTAACGAACGGCGACGGCGTCGAACCAACCGCAACGGCGCGGACGTTTCGTAACGGTGCCGTATTCGTTTCCGCGGTCGCGAATGCGTTGACCGACTTCGTCGTCGAGTTCCGTCGGGAACGGACCGCCGCCGACGCGGGTCGAGTAGGCCTTGATAATCCCGACGACGCGCTTGATGAAGGTCGCCGGCAACCCCGACCCGGCGGTAACGCCGACCCCGGAGCTGTTGCTGCTCGTAACGTACGGGAACGTGCCGTAGTCGACGTCGAGAAGCGCGCCTTGGGCGCCTTCGAGCAAAATCTTTTTGTCGGCGTCGACCGCGTCGAGGAGGTAATCGACGACGTCGGTAACGAACGGTTTCAGGCGCGCCGCGTAATCGGAGTATTGCGCGATAATTTCTTCCGCGTCAAATTGTTTGACGGTCGCTTTGACTTCGTCGTCGCGAGCCATCCCCGGCAACGCGCGGTTCTTCAGCTCGACGATTTTGCGGATTTTTTCCGGGAAGTCGGCGCGGTACATATCGCCGACGCGAACCGCCGTCGAACGCCCGACTTTGTCGCGGTATCACGGGCCGATCCCGCGCATCGTCGTACCGATCGCTTCCGAACGGACGCCGGCGTCGTTCATCAAGCGGTCTTCTTCCTTATGCCAAGGGAAGATGACGTGCGCTCGCGAACTCAACATAAGGTTCTTTTCGATTTCGACGCCCGCGTCGCGCAGACGGTCGATTTCGCCAAGAATCGATTCCGGGTCGACGACGACGCCGTTGGCGATGACGGATTGCACTTCCGAACGGAAAATACCGCTCGGAATCAGCGACAACTTGTATTTTTTCCCGTCGAAGACGACCGTGTGTCCGGCGTTCGCGCCCCCTTGATAGCGGACGACGATTTCATTTTGAGCGGTCAATAAATCGACGATTTTACCTTTCGCTTCGTCGCCCCATTGCAATCCGATAACGCAAGTAGCGGCCATTTCACTTCCTTAATTTTTTTTGGGTTTCCGGCGCCGAACCTTCGACGCTCCGACTTTTTCGGGAACCGCGCGTTGAACGCGCTTTGAAAAGCGGTCTTTTTAAGCGAGAAAAATACGCAAACGACCGTCCAAACGCTTTATTTTACCTCGAAAAAGCGCCGACGCAAGGGGGGGCGCCGCTCAAACGTCGTTCGCTTCGCCGAAAACAACCGTTTTTACCGATTCTAACGAAAAAACGAATATTTTTAAACGTTTAACGGCTTTTCTTACCGGCGCGAAAGCGTTAAATCTCCGATTTTCTCGATTTTTACGTCGCGCCGCGCCGAAAACGCTTGATTTTCCCCCTTAAACCGGGTATCCTTAAGACGTGTTTTGTCGTTTTCGCGACTTTCCGCCGTTTGCCGACCGTTTTAGGAGTCCGAAGAATGCGCTCGCCTTTGCGAATCGTTTTCGCCGTTTTGCCCTTATTATTACTTGCGCCCCTTTGCGGAGCGTTCGCCGACTCGCCGCTCGCCGAACGTCGGGTCGCGTTGATTCTCGACCAACCGCCGACCGTCCCGATGCAACTCGAATCCGACTTCGTCGCCGAGATCGCGTCCGACCTCGACGCCGCCGACGCCGCGCTTTCGATTACCGTCTTGAACGTCGCCGACGCCGGAATCGTTTCGCGCTCCGGAGAGCCGGTCGACCTCGCCGCGTTCGACGTCGTTTGGGCGTGTCAAGGGGACGCGATTTCCGCTTCGACCGCGCTCTTTTCGGAGCCGGTCGTTTCGGCGTTGCGTTCGTTCGTCGAGGGAGCGCCCGAACGCGGCGTCTTCTTGACCGGCGGAGCTGCCGCGCTCCTCGACCCGCTCGGTTTCGGCGCCGTTAAAACCGCTCCGGTTACTTTCGGCGACGACCGCGCGCAAGCCGGGCTCGTTCCGGTCAACCCGAGCGCCGCCTTCTTC
>JAFYVO010000256.1 GCA_017549085.1 Thermoguttaceae bacterium | reverse complement strand
GGGCAAGGCGGGGGCGAAGCGCAAGCGAAGAAACAAGATCGCGCCGTTCCGCTCGATCAAGCGCTCGAAAAAGCCGAGCCGACGAAGCCGATGCGCTTGAATCAACAACAATTCACGACCCGCGACGGTATGCAACTCGTCGCCAATTATTATAAGGGCGCTGGAAGCGCCGACGCGACGCCGGTTCTCCTGCTGCACGGTCGCGACGGGAAAAAAGAAGATTTCGACGCGCTCGCGAAAAAATTGGCCGAACAAGGGTGCGCGGTGATCGTTCCGGACTTGCGCGGGTGCGGCGAAAGCACGCGGTACGCCGTCAACGATATGTCGCGCGGTCGCAACGGGATGCAGTCCCAACCGCGCGAACGCAAAATGTCGCAATTCAATAACGACGACCTGCGCGCGCTGATCGAATACGACAAAGAAGTTTGGTTCAACTTTCTTCTTTATCTGCACGGTAAAGAATTGTTGAACGTTAAAAAGACGGTTATCGTCGGTTCCGACCTCGGCGCGGCGTTGGCGGCGACTTGGGCGCGGGACGACTGGAGCGGCAAGGGGGACGCGGCGCAAAACGTCGTCGGCGTCGCGCTTCTCTCGCCGGACGCTTCGAACGACGAAGGAAAGTTCAACGCCTTGACGGCGCTCGACGCGTATCGCAAAAAAGCGAAGGGGAAAAACAGCGGTTTTGTCGTTTTCGTCGGGCAAATGACCGAAGACAAGTTCGAAGACGCGAAGAAAATCCAAAAGAAAATCGGCGGCAAAGCGGACGAAGAACTTCCGCCGCAAGAAAAAACGATTCCGATCGTCGCGCTGAAAACCGAAAAACAAGGCGTCGAACTCTTGAAGATTCAATCGTTCGGCGTCGCGGATACCGTCGTTCAGTTCGTCGCGAACCGAATGGCCGCGCTCCCGAAAAAACGTCAAAAGTGGGAGGCGATCGAAGCCGAGTGATCGGCGATTAAAGCGCGAAGGCGGAGTCGAATCGGACGCCCGATTCAAGAGGGAAACGAAACGGCAAACGCAAGCGACGAAAACGGAGCGGGAATTAACGACCGCTCCGTTTTTTATTTTGCGCCGAAAGTCGGCGTTCGTCGGAACGAAAAAACGACCGAGCGAACGCCGTTTGAAGGAACGGAAGCGACGAAAACGGAACGGGTTCGAACCGCTCCGTTTTTATTTGGGGAGACCGCGTCGCGGGACGTCGGGCGCGCTCCGTTTGAGCGCCGCTTCCCATCGTCGTTCAAACGTTGGGAGAACGGCGCCGGGAAGCCGCGTTGGAGAAGGGAACGAGCCGCGACGCGAAACGGGAACGCGGCTTAAAATTGCTTGCCGCGTTCCTCTTCGATCTCTTCGAGCGCGTAAAGTTTGCCGTCCGGATTGTTGCAACCGCGGCAGAATTTCGCCGTTTTTTCCCAAGAAGACGGACGGTCGAGGTTTTGATCCCAAAACGGCCAAGTGCGGCACTGCACCGGACGCGACTTGTACACGGTGCAACCGCGCTTTTTCTCGTCGAAGAGAACGCAGTCGCCGTTTGAACGTTCGATGAGGCTCTTCTTTTTCCCGCGAATCAGCCGAACGAACGCGTTTTCGAACTCGAATTTCGAGAAGCCGAGTTCCTTCGCCATCGCGGCGATTTCCTCTTCCGTTACCCAAACGTAACCCGGCTCGCCGCCGCAGCAGCCGCCGCACTGTTTGCACCCGAAACGGAGTCCGTCTCGATACCAAGGTTCTTTTTGCAACGTTTTTTCCTTTTTGTTGGTTTTGACGACGCTTAAAGGGAACGCGAAACGCTCGCCGCGTTAAAATAGGCAAGTCGGGCGGTTCGCGGCGTTTCGTTAGCGAGTTGGCATTATTCGGCGGCGTCCGATTCGGCGTTTTCCGGCGCTTCCTCGACCGGCGCGTCGGTCTTTTTCGGGCCGTCCGCTTCTTTGATGAGGCGAATCGCGTCGACCGCCGGGTTTTCGACGAGCTTAATTTCGCGAACGACCGCGCCGACGTGCAGACGCGCCGTCGGGCCCTCGGCCGGTTCGCGGTATTTTTCCGGATTCGCGAAACGGAGCGCGAGGCTTCCGGCGGTTTCGACGTATTCGGCCATTTTCGGCGAAATTTCCGGATTTTCGTCGCCGAATTCCGGCGCTTCGTCCGTTACGAGGAGAACCGACGCGCCCATATAGTTCCCCGGGTAGAGGAGAACGCAACGGGAGCGGTTCGGCGACGCGTACGCGGCGTCGAGCGCGTCGCAGTCCTTTTGGTTCCGCCCGACGACGCAGTAGGCGTTTTCGTCGAGGCGCAAGCGGCGCCCGGCGGCGATGAGGCGAGCGTCCCAAACGGTCGGGACCGCTTTGTATTTGAGCATATCGCGAACGCGCGGCGAATAGGAATTTTCGCAAAGGACGCAGCCGGTCGACGGTTGCGGAATCGTTTTAATGTCGTAATCTTTACGGGCGAGCCAAACGAGCTTGCCGCGTCCGCGTCCGGTGAAGGAGCGGAGTTTTTCGCGGTCGAGCGAGCCGTCTTTTTCCGGCGCGGTCGGGTTCAAGACCTTGGCCGAAAGGGGGCGAACGAGTTTGTCGCCGAGCCCGGACTCGCGGGAGATCAACATCAGTTGGTGAATTTTTTGACTGTTCGGGCGTTGTCCGGAGACTTCGCCGGTCGCGACGAAATCGGCGCCGATCTCCTCCATCAGCTTTTTCGCTTCGCGACACATCATCGTGCGGCAGTCGAGGCAGGGGTTGACGTTCGCGCCGTACCCCCAACGCGGGTTCGCGAGCATTTTCATATAGTCTTCGCCGAGTTCGCGAACGACGAGTTCGATCCCCATCTCTTTCGCGCGGTCGGCGGCCTCTTGCGAACAGTCGTGAAAGGGGGTGATAATGTTCAAGCCGACGACTTCGACGCCTTGCTCTTGGAGAAGACGCGTCGCCAGCAAACTGTCCAAACCGCCGGAAAAAAGAACGATCGCTTTCATCGGAACCTCGTGTTTTCGCCGTGTGTGCGCCGCGTTCGACGTTAGGTCAAAAACGCGTCGCGTTCGAGGCCGCGTCGACGGCGTTCCGGCGACCTCCGTTGTTTCCCGTTATTATACGCGATTTTTTTCGGAGCGCGACCGCCCCCGACGCTTCTTTTTTTGCGAAAAATGGAAAGGGCGCGTCGGGGAGGGAAAAGCCGAGCGCAAAGGAAGGGGAATAGGGCGCAACGCAACGCAACGGAACGCAACGGAACGCAACGGAACGCAACGCAACGGAACGCAACGGAACGCAACGGAACGCAACGGAACGCAACGGAACGCAACGGAACGCAACGGAACGCAACGGAACG
>JAFYVO010000255.1 GCA_017549085.1 Thermoguttaceae bacterium | reverse complement strand
GGTTCGCGGCGTCTTACCGCGGCTTGGAAGCGAAGTCGGACGATAACTCGCGCGAATTCGGGGTTTCCGAAACCGGGATGGCGGTCGGTTACGAAGCCGCTCGCGACTCCGGCGCGCTCGTCGGACTCTCGTTCGGTTTCGCGAAACCGCGCCTTTGGTCGGACGGCGACCGCGTCGAAGCGTCGAACTTCCAACTCGGTCTTTACGGCGGTTTCGCGGCGCCGAACGGTTGGGAAACGAAGTTTTACGTCGGCGGCGGGCTCCAAGATTACGCGAGCAAACGTCGCGTCGAAATCGGCGCTTTACGCGAAACCCTCGGCGCCGACTTCGGCGGCCAATCGCTCGCGGCGGCGCTTCGCTTCGACCGTCCGTTCCAAACCGACCAATTCCGCGTTTGGCGCCCGGTTCTTCAATTCGACTTCGAGCAAGTTTGGCAAGACGGCGCGACCGAAGTCGGCGGCGGAAGCGCGTTGACCTTCGACGACGCCGATTGGAGCCGAGCGTTCGCCCGCGTCGGGTTGGAGTCGGAATTCAATTCGCCCTTCTTGCTCTTCGACGCCCGCGCCTTTTACGGGATTATGTTGACGGACGACGCGGCGCCGGTTTCGACCGCTCGCTTCGCCGGGTTCAACGGCGACTCGACCTTTAGCGTCGCCGGGGTCGATCAAGGCGAGTCCTTCTTCGAAGCGGGGCTCGGGGCGCGCGGTTACCTCGACTGCGAACGTCGTTGGGTTATCGGCGGCGATTACGACTTCGTCGCGTCGGAAAAAACGACGTCGCACCTCGGGACGGTTTCCCTCTCGTACGTCTTCTAAAAGAACGTAAAATCGTTAGGAGCGGCAAAGACGAACGCCGAAAGCGTCGTTCCGGAGCGAACCGGAGGGCGTTTTCGGCGTTTTGCGTTAAGCGACGTTAGTCTTTATCGTCTTCGTCGGCGTCGTCTTCATCGTCGTCGGCGTCTTTATCTTTTTTTTCTTTGTCGTCTTTCTTGTCGTTGTCTTTCGTTTCGACCTTTTCGGTTTTTTCGTCTTTCTTGTCTTTTTCGTCCTTAGCGTCGGCTTTTTCGGCTTTCGTTTCTTTCGTTTCTTTCTCGGCCTTCATTTCTTTTTCGTCGGTTTTGGCGCCGTTTTTACCGTTTTCTTTTTTGCCGTTTCCGTTTTTCTTTTCTTCGTCTTTTTTCATTTCTTCGTTATCTTTCGTTTCGTCGACTTGGGGTTGGAGCGTTTCGGACGGGATCAAAATCTCGACCAGTTCGAATTCGAGCGTTTCTTCCGCGGCTTCCTCTTCTTGCGATTTCAGCGCTTGGTAGACTTTGAGGCCGCGCGGGATTTGAACGCGGTCGATCGGGTAAACGTACCCGTTGACGCAGCGGACGACCGGAGCCGGGAAGCTCGCGGCGCAAAGGGCTCCGTCGCCGAGTCCGACGCCGCCGTTTCGGTCGCAAACTTCTTGTCGTTCCTTCGTTTTGTCGGCGATCGCGTCGCAGTGGAGCGCGAGTTCGTCGGCGCGTTTTTTACCGCAATATTTAACGCAGTCGTCGTAATTGCAGCAGCAGGCGAGGCGTTGGAGCTTCGTCAGTTCGGCGGGGGAGAGCGATTCCGGGCAAATATGGTTCAGGACGATCGCGGCCAACGCCGGTTGGCAGTCGAAAAGTTGTTCGAGCGCCTCTTGCGGCCAATGCGCGAACGCTTCGTCGGTCGGCGCGAAGACGGTGACGCGACGGGCGCCGCCGATCAGCTCTTCGAGGCCGGACTCGTGAATCGCTCGCGAGAAGACGGCGCATTCCGGGCACTGCATAACGCAGGAGAGCGCCGACGCGTTGTAATTGTACATCCGCGGCTTGACCGGCGTTTTGGCGGCGTCGGCTTTCGCTTCGTCGACCTTTTCCTTAGCGGATTCGACGACCGTTTCGGCTTTTTCTTTAGCCTCTTGCGCGATCGTTTCGGTCTTTTCTTTAGCGACTTCGGCGGCTTTTTCAACGTTTTCCTTCGCGGTTTCGACGGCGGTCGCGGCCGCGTCTTTAGCGACTTGCGCGGCGTCGGCGGCTTCGTCCTTAACCTTTTGGATCGTTTCTTCGAGACCGTCGCGGGCCGCTTGCGCCGCCTCGGCGGCGTTTTCCTTCGCGGTTTCGATCGCGTTTTCAACCTTTTCTTGCGCGACTTCGGCGGCCTCTTGAACCTTTTCTTTAGCCGCTTGCGCCGCCGCTTCGACGTCTTCCTTCGCGTCCTTAACGGCTTCCTCGACCGGCGTCGGCGCCTCCGGTTGCGGCGTTTCCGGTTCCGGCGCCGGGGTCGGCTCGGCGGACTTCGGTTCTTCCGGGGCGGGTTCGGCCGGTTTGGGCTCTTCCGGAGCCGGGGCGGGTTCGGCCGGTTTGGGCTCTTCCGGAGCCGGGGCGGGTTCGGCGGGCTTCGGTTCTTCCGGAGTCGGGGCGGGTTCGGCGGGCTTCGGTTCTTCAAGAACCGGAGCCGGGAGCGGTTCGTCTTGGATGGTCGTGATCGTGTAAGCGCGAATCGGGTAATCGGCCAACGCGGCGGCGCCGGTCGCAAGGAAGGTCGCGCCGACGAGGGCCAACGAACGACGGGTAAGAAGGAGAAAACGTTTTTTTTGCATTGCGGTTTCCTTAAATTCGAGGTGAAAGGGGAACGCGCCGTCGACGAAATCGCCGTCGGAGCGAAAGCGAGCGAACGTCGAGACGCGGCCCGTCGGAGAAAAGCGGCGCGGCGCGGCGGCGCCGGTCGCCGACGTAAAGGAAGATAGTTTGCGCAATTTGAAACAAGGCGGCGACGACAAATTTTTCCGAGTTTGCGAACCGCGCCGACGAAAAGGGAAAAAAAGAGACGGAGAAAAGGAAAAAATCGAATCGCGCCCAATTGACAACCGGCGGCGAAAGGAAGAAAATAAAGACGGGGAGTTTCCGCGTTCGAAGCGGCGAGCTTCCGCTCCGTCTCCGGCGTTCGGGTTGCGCGACGCGGCGCCGAGGGAAAAACGGAAAACGCAATCATATCGACGACGAGTCGGAAAGGAACGGCGAAATGACGACGACTTCGACGCCTCTGTCCGGGGCCGATTTTTGGAAAGACGAAACGAAAGGGCTCGCCGAGCCGAACGCGTCCGAGTCGTTGG
>JAFYVO010000254.1 GCA_017549085.1 Thermoguttaceae bacterium | reverse complement strand
GCCGAACTCGCCGAACGCCCGCAACTACGGGAGCGGCGTCGGCCAAAGCGGTTGGGGTTACGGGATTTGCTCCGCGTCGAGCAACCACAGCGGCGGCGTCAACGCGGCGATGGTCGACGGTTCGATCCGCTTCGTCAGCGAAACGATCGATACCGGCGACTTGGACGCCGATATCAACGGCTCGACCTACCCGACGGCGAGCGCGTCGCACGGTAAAGAATTCAGCG
Organism: Thermoguttaceae bacterium; assembly: GCA_017549085.1. Taxonomy (GTDB): domain Bacteria; phylum Planctomycetota; class Planctomycetia; order Pirellulales; family Thermoguttaceae; genus RUG369. The sequence goes on along the minus strand of JAFYVO010000254.1, from coordinate 8,110 downwards.
GCAAGAGCCCGTTCGGCGTTTGGGGCGCGCTCGGCACGATTTCCGGCGGCGAAACCAACATGCAATAAACGGCGTTCATAAAGCTCGCGCCGCGACGACGGTTTGACGAAGCGCGTCGCGGCGACGAACGCTCCTCGAAAGCCGCTCGGAGACCCGGGCGGCTTTTGGTTTAAAAAAAAATCGAAAAAGGAAATAAAGCGATGAAAAATCTTTACTGCGCGGCGTTGGTCGCTTTGTCGTTGGCCGTCGTCGCCGGTTGTTCCGGCAAACCGAGCGGCTTCCCGAAAGTTTCGACCTGCGAAATCGTCGTCGTCGACGGCGGCGCTCCGATCGAAGGCGTCGAAGTTGCGTTGATTCCGGAAACTCCGATCAGCGGCGTTATCGTCGGCGGCAAAACCGACGCGTCCGGCAAGTGCGTCGTTCAAACGACCTTCGCGAACTTCTCCGCGCCGGGCGCTCCGGACGGCTCCTTCGTCGTTACGCTCCGCAAAGACCCGGTTCCGACTATGCCGGAGCTGACGATCGAGGAAATGGGCGAAATGTCGCAAAAAGAAATCGAAGATTACCGCCAAGAACGCGCCGCGGAAATCGCCGCGATGGATCAAATTATCCCGGTCGCGCTGAAAGAAAAAGCGACGTCGACGCTGAAAGTTAGCGTCCCGGGCGAAAAAACGACGACGGTCGACGTCGCCGAATACGCCGAATGACGCTCGAACGAACGTTTCTTTAGGCGTCCGGCTTTTGAATCGCGCCGTCGAGTTTTGCTCGACGGCGTTTCTTTTTAAAGGTTTTCTTTTTTTGCGTTTTTTGCGCGTCGAATCGGGGCAATTTTGGAATTTAGGCGGCCCCGTCCGTTGAAATTTCGGCGGTTTCCAGTATAATTGAAGAGTCGACCTATCGTTCTTTCGGGGGGCTTTGCGCGTTTCCGAGCCAAGGGCGTTTTCGGTCGACGCGACGACGTTCGGTTCCGTTTCGACGCGTCGCTTTCGTCGAATAGTCGAGCGTCGAAAAATTGGCGCTTTGCGGAGTTTGGGCGGTTTCGCTCTTCGCGATTCGACGACGGCGCGTCCGACCCCAACAGCGAGGAGACTTTCCCTTGTCCGACGACAATCAAAACAACGACGACGCGGAATTCCGCGAAAATTCGGAAAACGAAGCGCGCCCGAACGACGACGAACGTTCCGACGCGGAGAATCCGAACGCCGAAAACAACGTCGATTCCGATTCGTTCGACGACGAAAACGGCTCCGAAACGCCGTCGACGCCGTTGCGTCCGCTCCGTCCGATTATGAACGCCAACGGTCAGCTCGTCCTCCCGGACGGGTCGAAGCTCGTTCAGCTCGCCATCGAAGACGAGTTGAAGGGGAGCTACCTCACCTACGCGATGAGCGTCATCGTCAGCCGCGCGATTCCGGACGTTCGAGACGGGTTGAAACCGTCGCAGCGCCGCATTTTGGTCGCGATGAACGATCTCGGTCTCGGCCCGCACTCGCAACGGGTCAAATGCGCGAAGATTTCCGGCGACGCCAGCGGGAACTACCACCCGCACGGGGAGCAAGTCGTTTACCCGACGCTCGCTCGTATGGCGCAAGAATGGAACATGCGGCACGTCCTCATCGACAAACAAGGGAACTTCGGGTCGATCGCCGGTCTTCCCCCCGCCGCGATGCGTTACACCGAAGCGCGTCTCTCCGGGATGGCGATGACCCTTCTCGAAGACTTGAACCTCGACACCGTCGACTTCGTCCCGACGTACGACGAAACGCGGATGGAGCCGACCGTTCTCCCGTCGAAGGCGCCGAACCTTCTCGTCAACGGCGCGAACGGGATCGCCGTCGGGATGGCGACGAGCATTCCGCCGCACAACCTCGGCGAAGTCTGCGACGCCGCGATCGCGACGATCGACGACCCGGAAATTTCGCCGTTCGAACTCCTGCGCATCTGCCCGGGCCCGGACTTCCCGACCGGCGGCGTCATCTGCGGGACCCGCGGGATTCGTCGCGGTTACCTGACCGGCCGCGGTAACATCGTCGTCCGCGCTCGCGCTCGCATCGAAGAAAACGGCAAACGAAGCCGGATTATCGTTTCGGAAATTCCGTACCAACAAGCCCGCGACCGCGTCGAAGAAAAGATCGCCGAAATGGTCAACGAAGGGCGCATCGTCGGGATTTCGTCGATTCGCAACGAATCCGACTTGAAGGAGCCGGTGCGTCTCGTTCTCGACTTGAAGAAAGACGCGGACCCGCACGTCGTCCTGAACCAACTTTACCAATACACCCCGCTGCAAGACTCGTTCTCGATCATTTTGCTCGCGTTGGTCGACGGCAAACCGCGCGTCATGACGTTCAAAGAGCTGATCGTCGAGTTCCTGCGCCACCGCGTTTCGGTCATTCGTCGCCGCACGCAATTCCTGTTGAACAAAGCGATTAAGCGTCAGCACACCGTCGAAGGTCTGTTGATCGCGCACGCCAACATCGACGAAGTCATCCGCGTCATTCGCACGTCGGCGACGCAGTTCGAGGCGAAACAGCGCTTGATGCAAATCGAATGCCCGGCCGCGCTCCTGAATCGCGCTCTCGGCGACGAAGGCTTCGAGTCGTTCCAATCGACGCGCGGCGTCAAGGAAAGCTACACGCTCACGCCGGTGCAAGCGGACGCGATTCTCCGGATGACGCTCGGTCAATTGGTCAACCTCGAACAGCAAAAGTTGGCCGACGAGTACAACGCGCTCCTCGCCGATATCGCGGAATTCCGCCGCATTTTGTCGGACGAAAAGAACATTTTGGCGATCGTCCGCCAAGACTTGGAAGAGGTCAAAAACAAGTTCGCCGACAAACGCCGCACCGAAATCGCGTTCGAGGAAGTCGGGAACGTCGCGGACGAAGACCTCATCAACGAAGAAACGATGGTCGTTTCGATCACGACGAACGGTTACGTCAAACGTACCGCGCTCGACGAGTACCGAGCGCAACGTCGCGGCGGGAAAGGTCTTAAAGGCGCGAAAACCGACGAGGAAGACCCGGTGCGCCACCTCTTCGTCGCCAGCACGCACTCCTATCTGCTCTTCTTCACGAACAAGGGCAAGTGCTATTGGCAAAAGGTTTACGGTATTCCGCAACTCGCTCGCGACGCGAAGGGGCGCAACCTCGTCAACCTGCTGAACCTCGACGCCGACGAAAAGGTCGCCGACTGCCGCGCGATTCGCGACTTCGACCGACCGGGCGCGTTCCTGGTGATGGCGACGAAAAACGGCTTAGTGAAAAAGACCGATTTGAGCGCGTACAGCCGTCCGTACAAAGCCGGTCTCATCGCGATCAAAATGCGCGAAGGGGACGAACTCGTCGACGTCGCGGTCGTCGAACCGGGGGACGAAATCGTTTTGGCGACCGCCAAGGGGAAAGCGATTCGCTTCCGTCAGTCCGACGCTCGTCCGATGGGGCGCGCGGCGTCCGGCGTCAAAGGGATTTCGCTCCGCGCCGGAGACTACGTCGTCGGGATGGCGATCGCCGACGAAAACGCTTATCTCCTCACCGTTTGCGAAAACGGGTACGGGAAGCGCACGCCGTTCGGCCCGAACGCCGCGGCGACGAACCCCGAAGAGTTGGAAGCGCTCGGCGACGCGCTCGAAATGACCGCCGCCGGAGCCGATCCGGGGGACGCCGTCGACGACGCCGAACTCGAAACGCCGGAAAACGCGGAAGCGGAAGAGGGCGAAGAAAGCGGCGACGGCGCTTCGAACCGTCGTTACCGAACGCAACGTCGCGGCGGGGGCGGGCTCCTCGACGTCAAGACGACGAAGCGCAACGGCAAGGTCGTCGACGTTCTTCGCGTCGACGCCGGCGACGAAGTGATGACGATCACCGCGCGCGGCAAAATCCAACGTTTCGCGATCGACGAAATCCGCGAAACCGGCCGCAACACGCAGGGCGTCCGCTTGATGAACGTCGACGTCGACGACGCCATCGTCGCGATCAACCGCATTCCGCGCGACGAAGTCGACGCGACGCCGAAAACGACGCTCGGCGCCTCGACCTTCGCCGGAGAAGAAACGGCGGCGCCGGAACCGACGGTCGAACTCGACGCGGAAACCGACGTCGCGGACGACTCGACGGAAGAATAATCCGTTAAAGCGCGTCGAGCGAAGCGTTTTCGTTCGGCGCGCCCTTGTTTTTTTCGTTATTTTTCAAAAGCGACCGGCGCTTGTCGCGGCGGTCGAACGTCCCTTTTACTTGAGGCGGCAAAATGAGTCTTTGGAAAATCGCTTGGAAAAGCATTCGACACCGTTCGCTTGCGTCGGCGTTGACGGCGTTCTCGATGGCGCTCGGCGTCGCGCTCGTCGTTACGGTTCTCGTTATTAACGGCGTCGTCGGGAAGTCGTTCCAACAGGGCGCGCAGGGGTACGATTTGATCGTCGGCGCCAAGGGGAGCAAACTGCAACTCGTTCTCAGCACGGTCTTTTACAACCAAGACCCGGTCGGGTTGATTCCTTACGAGTATTACGACCTGATGCGTTCGTCGCGCTACTCGGCGGAAGTGAAGACGGCGATTCCGATCGCGCTAGGCGACCGTTACCAAGGCGCGCCGGTCGTTGCGACGACGCCGGAGTACTTCAACTCCGTTACGACGTCGGACGGTAAACCTTACGCGCTTCGAGAAGGCGAATTCTTTAAATATACCGACTACAAAGGGGCCGTCGTCGGTTACTCGGTCGCGAAGAAGAACAAACTGCAACTCGGACAGGAAATCCGCTTCGGACACACGAATTCGGCGCGCGACGAAGACTTGCACGAGCCGTTTAAAATCGTCGGGATTTTGGAACACACCGGAAGCCCGAACGACCGCGCCGTTTTCATCAACCTGGAAGGGTTCTATCGCGAACACGAACACGGACACGCCGGCGTCGAAACGATTAATTACGATCTTCGCGAAGAAGAGTTGGCGCGCAAACGCGCCGAACTCGGCGTCGAGGAACATAAAGGCGAAGAAGTCGCGCAAGACGAACGCGCCGAACACGCCGGGCACGATCACGCGCCGGGCGAACCCTGCGAACACGAAGGGCATAAACGTCGTTTGACCGCGATTCTCCTTATTACTAAAGACGCCGAAGTCGCGGTTGCCGCGACCGCCGCCGCCGTCGAAGCCGCGACCGAAAGCCGTCCGGGCCTTGAAATTGAAGAAAAAGACCTGATTCAAGCGGAGCGTCGCCAAGTGATCGACACGGCGGTTACCGCGCTTCCGGCGAAGATCGAGGGCGAACTCCTCGAAGCGCAGGCGGTCGCGCCGGTTCAAGAGATCGCGGCGTTTTTCCAAGACGTGATCGGGAACATTCAAAGCGTCTTGATTGTCTTCGCGATTCAAGTCGTTATCGTCGCCGGCGTCGGGATGATGGTCAGCATTTACACGTCGATGAACGAACGCCGTCAAGAAATCGCGATTATGCGGGCGCTCGGCGCGCGTCGTTCGACCGTTATGTCGATTATCTTGCTCGAGTCGATTTTGCTGTCGCTCGGCGGCGGGCTTTTCGGGGCGCTGATCGGGCACTTGGCGATCGGGGCGCTCGCGCCGCTGATTATGTCGTACTCGAACGTAATGGTGCGTCCTTGGGACTTCCAAGCGGTCGAGTTGGCGTTGATTCCGGGCTTGATCGGGTTGGCGTCGATCGTCGGTTACTTGCCGGCGGTGATCGCGTACCGCACCGACGTCGCGCAATCGTTGCAAACCTGATTCGCGGCTTGTACGAACGCTTTGCGCGACGCGTCTCGACGGGAGGCTCCGCCGACCGAAAGGAACGCGTCGCGACGTTCGCGCTTTCCTTAAACTTAACAAAGACCGCGCGTTGAGCGCGGCGGAGCGAAACCGATGAAAGCTGTTTTTGACGACGCGCTGAAAGGCGTTTATCGCGACGTCGAGGCGGTCGCGCCGAGCGAAGAAACGGTCGACTACAAACAGATCGCGACGTTGGGCGTCGGCTCGTTGGTCGCGGCGATCGTTTCGATTTTGGGCTTTTTTTGGACGCCGTTTATTTTGATCGCGGTCGTCGGCGTCGTATTGGGCGTTCTCGGCTTGCGGAAAATTGCGCGGGCGCCGGAGGAAATCGGCGGGTTCGCGTTGACGTCGACCGCGACGGCGCTGAGCGTTTTGTTGGCGCTTTCGGCGACGTGTTGGCGCGTTTACTCCTTTTATCACAACGCGCCCCCCGGATACGAAATCGTCGCGTTCGATTCGATGGCGTTTACGAAGGACGGAGCCGTCGCGCCGGAAATTGTCGCGCTGAACGGGCGCCGCGTTTATATCGAAGGGTATATGTACCCGACGAAGCGGCACGCCGGAATCACCGACTTTAACCTCGTTCGCACGCTCGGGCACTGCCAATTTTGCTCGCCCGGCACGAACCCGGCGGATATGATCGCCGTCTCGATGGAGCGCGGCAACGAAGTGAATTACCGCGCGAACAAACTGGTCGGCGTCGGCGGCGTTCTTTACGTCGACGAAAACTTCCGTCCCGGCGAACTCCCTTACACGATGAAGGCGGACGTCTTCCGTTGAGAAAACGTTGAAGTCGCTGGAAGCCAACGTGTTAACGCTCGTTTAGTTTAACGCTAAACGGGCGTTTTTCGTTAAATCGGGCGCGTCGGGGCGATTGACGAAACGGCGGTTTCGGTTACAATGAACGCAAGCGACTTGCCGACGCGGCGCGCCCGGATGTTCGCGGGAGGCGCTTGGCAAGCGGAACGATATTTTCGAACAAACGTTCGAACGAAAGGAACGAAAATGGCTTACGAAGTTACCCTCATCACCGGCGACGGCGTCGGTCCGGAATTGGCCGAAGCGGCTCGCAAATGCGTCGACGCGACCGGCGTCGCGATTAACTGGGACGTCCAAGAAGCGGGGATCGACGTGATGGAAAAGACCGGCAATCCGTTGCCGCCGGAGGTCTTGGAAAGCATCCGCCGCACCCGTTGCGCGTTGAAGGCGCCGATCACGACCCCGGTCGGAACCGGCTTCCGCAGCCTGAACGTTCACCTTCGCCAAGAACTCGACCTCTTCGCTTGCGTTCGTCCGTGCAAATATTACCCGGGCGTCCGTTCGTATTTCAGCTCGGTTCCGGTCGACCTCGTCATCTTCCGCGAAAACACCGAAGACCTTTACGCCGGTATCGAATTCGAACGCGGTTCGGAACTGACGAAAGAAGCGATCGACGAAATCAACCGTTTGGCGCCGGGTCGCAAAATCGCGACGAAATACGACGAAACCGGCGTTTCGATCAAACCGATCAGCGTTTCCGGGACGGATCGCTTGGTTCGCGCCGCGTTCGAATACGCTCGCGAAAACGGCCGCAAAAAGGTTACGGCGGTTCACAAAGCGAACATCATGAAGTTCTCGGACGGTCTCTTCCTCGAAACGGCCCGCAACGTCGCTAAAGACTTCCCGGAAATCGAGTTCGAAGACCGCATCGTCGACAACATGTGCATGCAGCTCGTCCAAAAGCCGGAACTTTACGACGTCGTCGCGCTCCCGAACCTTTACGGCGACATCTTGAGCGACCTCTGCGCCGGTTTGATCGGCGGTCTCGGCGTCGCTCCGGGCGCGAACATCGGCCACAACGGCGCCGTTTTCGAAGCGACGCACGGCAGCGCGCCGAAATACAAGGGCCTGAACAAAGTCAACCCGTGCGCGTTGATTCTTTCCGGCGTCTTGATGCTCCGCCACCTGAAAGAAACCGACGCCGCGAACCGTCTCGAAGCCGCGGTCGCCGAAGTCATTCGCGAAGGCAAAGACGTTACCTACGATATGAAGCCGCACCGCGACGACCCGACCGCCGTCGGCACGCAAGAAATGGCCGAAGCGATCTGCCGCAAACTCGCCTGAGTTTAGCGACGAAGCGTCGAAACGCTTGAAAAAGCGTTGAAATTCTGAACCCCGCCGCGACAAAACGCTTGTCGCGGCGGTTTTTTGCGTTAAAATAGCAAAAGAGTAAACTTGCTTTTTATGAAAAACGTCGATTTTGATAAAGAGTAGGCTTGCTTTTTATGAAAAACGTCGATTTTGATAAAGAGTAGGCTTGCTTTTTATGAAAAACGTCGATTTTGATAAAGAGTAGGCTTGCTTT
>JAFYVO010000253.1 GCA_017549085.1 Thermoguttaceae bacterium | reverse complement strand
CGGCGACGAAACGCTCAAAGCGAAAGCCCGCGACGTCTTCGAAGGACTCGAACTCTTGACGACCGTTTCCGGCTCGCCCGGCTTCGTCGCTCGCGGCGTTAGTCCGAAAGCGCCGAAGTCTTGGTATATCAACAGTTAGCGCGACCAAGTAACGCACCTCGCGCTGGCGGTTTGGGGGTATTGGCGCTCGCCCCTTTCCGACGACGAAACGAAAGAACGCGCCGCGAAAATCTTGTTCGCGATCGCCGACCGAATGACGAAAAACGTCGTTCCGGAGAACGATTTCGACTTCCTTTGCTCCGACGGAACCCGTTGCCGTCGCGGGATTTGCCGAATGGCGAACGTCGACGATCACGAGGCGGCGCGGCTTCCGGCGCTTTACGCGGTCGCTTGGGACGTCGCGAAACGCTCCGGGAACGACGGAAAAGCGGACGAATATTGGACCCTTTGGCGGCGTTGGGCGCCGGAGACGGTCGCGCAGTCGGCGCATATTCGGGAAAACGTCAAGCTGCAGAACTCGGTCGCGACTTACGCGCTCCTGCAAATGCAAGAATCGCTCGACGTTCTTTGGCGGCTCGAACCGGACGCGGAACTGAAAAAGACGCTCGCCGAAACGACCGACTTCGTCGCGAAATTGGCGGCGAAACGGCAAAACGGCGCGCTGCAAACGTTGAAAAGTCGCGATTTAACGGAACTCGCGCCGAGTTGGCGGGAAGTCGGCGGGCTCGTCGGCGATTACCGGAACACATGGTACGCGCCCCGGGCTTGCGGGGAATTGGCGCTGACGCAGGCGCTCGATTCGGCGAACGCGACGTCCTTTAACGCCGAAGCGGAACGCGTCCTTCGGGAGGCGCTCGAAACGCCCGATTTCGACCAAATTTCGAGCTGCGGCGTCTTTCATTTGATCGGCGCTTACGAGAAAGCGCGGCGTCGCGGTTTCCTTGGCGGCGAAGCGAAGTAACGTCGTCTAAGGAGTTGCGCTAAAGCAAGCGACGCCGGTTTTCAACCTTGGGGGCGAAAATCGGCGTCTTTTTTTATTCGGTTTCGAGCGTTTTTAGAACGCGCTTCGTTTCGCCGCGTTCGACGGTTGGCGTTGGTAAAGCGTTGACGCGTCGAATGTTGCGGCGAGGCAAGCGGCGCTCGAACGATCGGCGTCAGTCGAGCGGGCGAATCCAAACGTTGCGGAATTGCACCGGGCAACCGTGTCCGCTGAACGCGATCGGGCCCTTGCCTTGCGGGTGTTTGCCCGGCAGGTTGAAGTGCGAAGTCGAACCGTAAATTTCTTGGTTGTTTTGCACCATCACGCCGTTGTGCATAATCGTAACGCGCGGATTTTCAACGCATTCGCCGACTTCGTCGAACTTCGCCGGGGTGAAGAAAACGTCGTACGTTTGCCAGTTGCCGGCCGGAACGCAAGCGTTGACGAGCGGCGGCGTTTGACCGTAAACCGAACCGCAGGAGCCGTCCGGGTAGTTGTTGACTTTGTGCGAGTCGAACACTTGAATTTCGTACGCGCCTTGGATAATGACGCCGTTGTTCCCTTGGTCGCCCCAATTCCCTTCGAAGTTCGCCGGGCACTTCCACTCGAGGTGGAGTTGGAACGCGCCGAACTTTTCTTTCGTGCGGAGCGCGCCGGAAACGCATTCGACGGCGCCGTCGACGAGCTTCCATTGCGTCGGTTCCCAAGCGTCGAGGTTCGTGCCGTCGAAGAGGACTTTAGCGTCGACCGGCGCGGGCGCGAAGTAGGTCGGCGGCGCGAGGTTCAGACGTTTCGGGAGCGGGCGTTTCGGGTCGTGAACGCGGTATTCGCTCCACCATTGCTTCGGAGAATCGTTATAACCGTAAGATTCGTTTTCGTTTTTCGGAACGTAAAGGTCGTGCGCAAAAATCGCGGCGGAGGCGCCGAAGAGAACGCCGCCGAGCGCGAACGCCGAGACGGTTTTCGCAAACGCGTTGAACAACGTCATCGTTAGGATTCCTTATTAATATAAAGGGGGAATCGCGACGGAAGCGAACGCGCTTAACGCAACGTCCGACGCCGCCGTCGCGACAAAACAACGCCGACGCCCGAACGTCGCCGACGTTCGAACGTTAAACGGCGGTAAAATGCGGGAAATGGGGGAATCGCGTTGTTTCCGCGGCGACGGAGGCGGGCGAACCGGTCGGAACCGTCGCGCAAGGACGCCGCCGACCGCCGCCTCTTGACGGTAAAAAGCGGAAAATGGGTAAGCCGCGTTATTTTTGCGGGCGGCGGATTTCGACGCTTCCGCGGTGGGCGGTCAAACCTTCGACCGTCGCGACGCGATAAACGTCGTCGGCGAGGTTTTCGAGTCCGGCTTGGTCGAAGCAAAGGAGGCTGTTGCCGCGAATGAAGTCGTTGCAAGACAAACCGCTGGCAAAGCGCGCCGAACCGCTCGTCGGGAGAACGTGCGACGGCCCGGCGGCGTAGTCGCCGAGCGCGACCGGGGTGTAGTTGCCGAGGAAAATCGCGCCCGCGCAGGGGATTTTTTCGGCGAGTTCTTCGGCGTTTTGCGTCGCGATGTGCAGGTGTTCCGGCGCGATTTCGTTCGTAACGCGGCAAGCCTCGTCCGCGTCGCGGGTCAAAATGACGGCGCCGAAGTTTTCAAGCGCTTGGCGAGCGAGCGCGCCCCGTTCGACCCGAGCGAGCGTCGCGTCGATTTCGGCGACCGCGTCGCGGAGCGTTTGTTCGTCCCAACCGATCAAGACGCTCGAGCCCGGCGCGTGTTCCGCTTGCGCAAGAATATCGTACGCGGTGTAATCGGCGCGGGTCGTTTCGTCGACGATAACGACGACTTCGCTCGGCCCGGCGATCGAGTCGATGTCGACGGCGCCGTAAACCGTTCGCTTGGCCAACGCGACGAAGAGGTTCCCCGGCCCGACGATCTTGTCGACGCGTTCGATTCCTTCGACGCCGAACGCGAACGCGGCGACGCCCTGCGCGCCCCCCATCCGGTAAACTTCCTTAACGCCGAGACGAGCGCAAGTCGCCAAAAGGTAAGGGTTGTAAGAACCGTTCGGCGTCGGCGGCGCCATTACCGCGATCTCTTTAACGCCCGCGACCTGCGCCGGGACGACCGTCATCAAGACCGACGACGGGTAAGCCGCGGCGCCTCCCGGAACGCAGCAACCGACGCGGCGCAACGGGCGATAACGCTGTCCGAGCCAACCGCCCGGACGCTCGATTCGAACGTCTTGACGCAAAATCGAACGTTGGAAAACGGCGATGTTTTCCGCGATTCGGTCGACGGAGCGCAAAAATTCCGGTTCGACCTTGTCGAGCGCGGCGTCGAGTTCGGCTTGCGGAACGCGGAGTTGGTCGGCGGTCAGGTCGGCGCGGT
>JAFYVO010000252.1 GCA_017549085.1 Thermoguttaceae bacterium | reverse complement strand
GGTTGAAGAACTTTGATTCGCGTCGTTTTCGCCCCCCGCGTCGACTTCGTTAATATGTCCGCCGACGCCGACGCTCCATTTCGAACGAAGGCGCGTTTCCCCTTGCCCGTCGCCGCGACGGTAAGCGAAAACGCTCGGGCGTCCGGTCGTCGCGTCTTCGCAAACAAAGATAATATAAGGGATTAACTGCTTAAACTCGGGATCGCGTTCCGCGTCGCCGCGCCGCATAAAACGGGTCGCTTCCGGCGCAAAGAGGGCGTCGCAACGGGAAATCGCCGCCGTCGAAAAGCCTTGGAAGACGCCGCCGTCTCGGAACAAACGCGTCGGAACGACCAAAACGCGTTCGTCGTCTTTCGAACGAGGGGCGGTCGTCGGGGCGACGTTCGCTTCTTGCCGCGGATTGCGTTGCTCGCCGTTCATCGGCGTTTTCCTTTCTTGCGTTGTTTCCCTATTCCGCCCGTTTTGCCGTTTTCCGGGCGCGCTTTCTTAACTTTCACATTATAACGATTTTTTCAATTTCGGAAAGAGGGCGGCGTTTCCCGACCGTTCAACCGACTTAACGTTTTATTTTTCAACGAATTACACTCCGCTTCCGGCGCAATATTCTCCCCGTCGAGCGGCGGCGCGACAAAAATTTTCGGCGGCCATTAATCAAACGATAATCAGCAAAACGGCGTCAAGAAGGCAAAAAACGACGCGAATCAAAGTTCTTCAACCCGTTTTCGCGCCGTTTTTCTATTTTTCACGTCGTTTTCCTTCTTTAACGCCAAACGCTCGCGTCCGGGAAAGTCGACGAAGCGCGCACTTCGGCCGCTTGCGGAACGGCGACGGCGTCGGTCGCGCCGTCCGGCGTTTCGAGCGCAGCTTTCGAACCGGCTTTTTGACGCGGCAAGCGAACGACTTCCGTTTCTCGGTCCGTTCCTCCGGCGCCCCCCCAATTGACGATGCAAACGATTTCGGCGCCTTCGAGCGCGCGACGACGCAACGCGCCGAGCGCAGCGTCGAGCTGTTCGACGTCGGCGGACGCGGGCAAAGCGGCGCCGCGCGTTTCAAAACTCGTCGAACGCACCCCTTCCCCCGTTTTGCCGACGGCGGCCAAGTCGTCGACGTTGGGCGCGGGCAACGGAGCGACCGCGGCGCGACCGGAACGAACGTTTTTTGTCGGCGCGTCGGCGGCGAAAGAATCCAACGCTTCAAGAGGTTCGGCGGCGAAACTCGACGACGTTTCGAGGGGCGCGACCGCTCCGACGAGCGTCGGCGGCGCGAACTTTCCGGCGCGTTGGTCGGCAAGCGCGACCGCTAAATTTTCGTTCGAAAGGAGCGCCTTCGCGACGATCGCCGCCGGAACGAAAAAGCCGTCCCCTTCTTCCTGGTCGCCAGCGACGCAAAGCCCGGCCCAATAATACTTTCCGTCGCGTTCGACAAAGAGACCGCCGCCGCTTCGCCCCGATTCCGGCGCGTTCGCAACTTGAACGTAATTGAACGCTTCGCGGGCCGCGTCGTCCGGTTTCGGTTGGAAGTAATGACGGTCGAGCGACAAAACTTGATGTTCGAGCGGAAGCGCGCCGCGTTCGTTGCGAGCGACGCTCAAAGCGCTTTCGCCGACGCGGAGCGTTTCGTTTTCCGGCAAAAACGCGACCGGACGAATCGCCCAAGGCGCGCGGAACGCGACGAACGCGACGTCCGTTTCCGGGTCGCTGTAAACGCATTCGCCGACGACGGTCTCGACGCGCCCCGACTTCGGGTCGGAGACGGCGACCGAAATTTTAACGGCGCTCCAATCGGCGACGTCGCGGAAGAGATGCCCGCACGTCGCGACCAACGCTTCGCCGTGCCGCGGGTCGGCGTGCGCGACGACGCCGGTCGCGGAATCGCTTCGTCCGTCGGCGGCGGTTCCGTCGACAAGATCGATTCGAACGGTCGCTTCGTCGAGCCGTTCCCAAACGGCGGCGTCGCTCGTCGCTCGTTGAGCGGCGCTCGCGCTCGTCGGTTGCGGCGCGACGGTCGAAACTTGCGCGATCGGAGCGGGCGCGGACGCCGGAAGGGTCGCCGACGCAAGCGCGATCGGATTCGGTTTCGGCGCGGCGGGAGCGGCGGGAGCGGCGACGACCGGAGCGGGCGACGCGGACGGAACAGACGCCGCGAGCGGAAGCGGAGCGGCGGGAGCCCCGGAAACGGCGAATCCGGCCGAATCGCCGGTCGTTTGAGCGCGCGTTACTCGAGCGGAGCCCGAATTTTTCTTCGCGGCAAGGGTCGCCAGTTCTTCGCGTCCGCGGTCGAAAAGACGCAGCAACTGATTGCGCAAAATCGCCGCGCTCGGGGTTCCGGGCGTCGCGACGCGGTCGACCTCTTTGCCGTCGACGAGCAAAACGAACGTCGGCGTCGCGGAGACGGCGAAGCGTTCGAAGAGGACGTCGCCACCGTTTTCCCGCTCGACGCGTTGAATCGGATAATTTTTCCCGCGCATCGCGTTCAGGAGGGCGTTCGTTCGGTCGGCGTCGGCGTCCGTTTTCGACGCGAACTCCAAAACGACAATTCGCGCCGCGAACGGATTCGCGTCGTTCTTCGCCGAGGCAAGAGCCGCCGCGCGGGCGTTTCCGTCGTTCGTCCCCGCGTAAACCGGAGCCGTCCCGACGGCGCTCGCAACCGAGGACTATGTCGCCGTGATCGACGTTCTTGAAGCTGCCGATGAGGTGATGAACGAGTCAGACGGACTGAGCTTCGTCGACGGCACCGC
>JAFYVO010000251.1 GCA_017549085.1 Thermoguttaceae bacterium | reverse complement strand
CTACAGCCTCCGGCGCCGCGAATCGCCGCCCGTATGCCCCCGAGGCCGCCGAACGCCGCCGCGGCGAGATCGACGGCGCCGCTAACCGCCGAGAAACAGCGTTCGCCGGCGCTCAGCTTGCGACCCGTGTCGAAGTCTTCGCCGGTAATCGCCGCGTTAAGGTCCAAAACGCCGACGAACGAAGCGACGAAGACGCCGACGGAGACGACCGACGCCGTAAAACCGCCGGAGTCGCAGGCGACCATATTGTTGTACACCGTAATCGAGCGGCTCAACGCGTTGCCCAGGAACGCGTCGACGACGGCGTAGCCTATGTCGAAGAGCGTTTCGCCCGTCGCGACGGCGACGTCGAATACCTCGTTAAGTTTCAGGAAGAAAAGGGTTTTAGGGTCGAGTTCTTCGTCTTGAACGTCGAGCGAAAGAACCTCTTCGTCCGAGAAACGATCGATGAAGAACGTAAACGCGAAGTCCCAGGAAATTTGCTCCGCCGCCGAAAGATTCGGGTCGACGTTGTAGTAAAGGGAGATCGTTACGGGGTTCGCGAGCGATCTAAAGCTCGAGGACGTCGCGACGATAATGTTCGACGGCGTAAAGGTATACGAACTTTCGCGCTCGTAACGACCGAAGTATTGCACGTCGTATTCGCCGATTCCGAAGAAGCGCAGACCGGTTATCGCGCTCTTGGCGTAGGAGCCGAAATTCGAGTCGAAGGAACACGTCGCGATAACGCGATCGCTCGGGTACGAGGACGGCGAACCGCTCGTTTGACCGTCGTAGGTCGATTGCGACAGAAGCCAGTTTTCGCCGTAAGCGCGATTTTCCAAGACGATAGGCGTTTCCGAGAAACCGTTTTCCGAATCGCGCGTCCAGGAACCGTCGAAGTCGAACGAGTAAACGTCCCAAATCTTCGATTCGTTGCGATATTCGTAGGGCGACGAGGAGGACGACGCGCTTCCCGAGACGTCCGTTTTCGTTTCCGAGCGCGAACCGCCGCCGCTTCCGACCCAACGGCTCGAATGGAATTCGACCTCGCCGTCGAGCGTCGTTTGCTTCGAATAGGTTATCGTTTGCACGGAGTCGACGACTTCGGAGCAGGTCGTCGCGGCGCCGTTCTCGTAATAACTCGTCGACCAGCCGGAAGAAGAGACCGCGCCCGAGGCGCCTTCGCTGAATTTTGACGCCGTGTAGTCGTACTCGGCGCGTTTTGTAATAACGCGGTCGTGAACGACGCCTAACGCCGACGAACTTTTGAGTCCGTCGAAGGTCGTCGTCGTTTCGTAACGGTCGCGAGTGTAACCGCTTTCCGAAAACGCGCTTTCTTGGCGCGAAAATCGGTACGAATAAGATTCGCCCGGCGAACCGACCGCGCCGGTCGTCGTATCGGTCGGCGCGTAGCTTCCGGAACCGGCGTAGGACGTTTCAACTTCGGAAACGTAAGTCGCTTGACCGACGTAATATTGACG
Organism: Thermoguttaceae bacterium; assembly: GCA_017549085.1. Classification (GTDB taxonomy): domain Bacteria; phylum Planctomycetota; class Planctomycetia; order Pirellulales; family Thermoguttaceae; genus RUG369. Next base: position 1,659 of record JAFYVO010000251.1, on the reverse strand, counting down.
ATAACGCGTTTGGTCGTAGTAGACGGCCGCGTCGATTTTTTCCGAACGGAACGTGTCGGAAGTCTCGGTTCCGTAGACCGTTCCGCCCGATTTTTCGTAAGCGCGCGAATAGGGACGCTCGTACGCGTAGCGGCTCGAAACGTAACTATACGCGTCGCCGATCTTTTCGACTTTCGGCGAAACGAGGCGCGAAACGCCGTCGCCGTCGTATTCGTAACGCGTCGTTTGGTTCGTGCAGACGCCGCGTCGCGTCGTCGATTCGTTGGTCGAGCGATCGCCCGGTTCGCCGCTTGTCGAAACGTAAACGGATTCGTAGTCCCATTTAAGGAACGACGTCGTCTCTGTGTAACGGTTAAACTTTTGGAACGCGACGCCGCCGATCGCGTTTTTCTTGACGCCGATATCGCCGCCGCTCTTCGTCGCCCAACCGCTTAAGTAGGAGTAAGCCAAAACGCCGACGTCTCGGTCTTCCGAGGCTCGGAACGCGTTCAGCGAAAATTCGACTTGTTCTTCGGAGCCGACCTTTAGGTTTTTGTAATCCCATTCGCCGTTGGGGTTTAGCTCTGCGATGTAACGAAGTTTTTCCGTCGTTTGGTCTCCCCAAAGCGATAGGACGTCGCCTTCTTCGGTAAAGCCCGCCGACTCGTTGACCGCGGCGCCGACGATCTTGCAATAGGAGAGGGTTTGTAACGCGTAATCGCAGGAACGCGCGCCTATCGCTTTTTGCAATTCGTAACGCTCCGTTTCGGCGTCGCGAACCCACGTCTCTTCGAGCGCGCATTCGTAGGCTTGCGTTTCCTCCGTTTTATGAACGTCGCTAAAGTCTTTAACGGTAACGTTGCCGCTAACGTCGACGTAGTCGGAGTAGTCCTCGAATCCGACGCTTTTCTCGTATTGGGTATTCGAGGCGACGGTCGTCGACTCGCCGAGCGTAATTTTTTCTAAAATCCAGTCTTCGTCCCGCGCGTCCTCGACGTTTTCAAAGGTCGTCGAATATTCGAACGCATTGGCGGAACTCGAAGTTACGTTCTGCGAACGCGTTAGAGCGCCGCCGTCGAGCGTTCCCGATTCCGAAAAAGAGGAAACGATTTTCGCGGTCGTTTCGAATTTTTGGCAACCGGTTTTCGCGTCAAGGTTGAAACACGTTACGCTCTTTTCGCCGTTTTCGATTTGATTGGAGAATGTTCCCGAAACGCCGTCTTGCGCGTAAGTCCCGGAAGCGCTTTCTTTATAGGAGGCGCAGGAACTGAACACGAGACTGCCGGTCGTCGATAGTTCGCGCCATTCTTCGCCGTCGTATTCGTAATCGATCTCGACGTTTGTTGCACTGTCGGAACATAGGGTTTGTGAAAATTCGTGCGTCAGGACGTCGTAAGTCAAGCCGTCGGAACCGTAAGTCTGGTTTTCGCTCGGTTCGTTGGCGATCGCGGAACCGAGCCGCTTTTCGTTCAGAGTCGACGTGCGAACGCTTTTCGCGCGGTTGGCGTTCGGCGTCGTCGAATCGTCGTCTAGCGTCCATTCTAAGTCTTGACCGGGCTTTAATTTTAACGCGACGACGTAATTTAACGAATCGGTCGATTTTTCGCCCGTTTCGATCGTCCAATTAACGTGGCGACCGTTCGCGGAGTTCGACGGCGATCGAATGGAAAGCGTTTTATT
>JAFYVO010000250.1 GCA_017549085.1 Thermoguttaceae bacterium | reverse complement strand
TCGCTTCATTCGAGCGACTCGTTTATCTTATCACCGTTTTTGTTTTCGTCAAGAGCTTTTTTCGAAATTTTTTATTTTCGTTTCGACTCTCGCCGTCAACCGGCTTTTCAAACCCGACTCGCTTTAAGTTAGAGTCTCGTTTGTCGTCGTCGGGCTCATCACCAGCGACAGGTAAGAATATACCCGAAGAAAGAAAAAGCGCAAGGGGCTTTTTCCAAAATTTTCCGAGATTTTTTTATTTCCGGCGATTTTCCTCCGGCGACGGCGCAAACGCGGCGCTCCATCTCGCGATTCGACAACGTTTTCCTTTTCCGCTTAAAAAACGCCGCGCCGACAAAAAAAATTCCCGCCGACGCGACGTTTTCCGGTTTTCCAACGTCGATCTAAGTCGCCGCGCTCGCTTACCGCGCCGGTTCCAAAAAACCAACGCGGCGAGGCGGCGTTTCCAAACTCTCGGCAACGTCGCCCAACGCGGCGCAAAGGCGCTCGTACTTCGGCGCGATTTCCTTCATATTGAAGTCGACCGGCGTTCGTCCCGTTCCTACTTTAAGGCCGCCGACAAGCCAGCGTCGCGTCGTTATCGACGCGACCAACGCCGCCCGTTGCGGGCCCGGAAGCGCGTCGAGCCACGCGACCAACGTCTTTAACGCCGTTTCGGCTTCCGCTTCGGTCGCGGCGCTATAATATTCGAGTTGCAAACGAGTTAACGTTATTTCGTCGCGCAACGTCGACGGCGAAAACTCCGCTTCGAGCTCGCGCCAACCGTCGAGCGTCGTCGGATTGTTCGGGGCGGACGGCTTGCGGTTCCCGCATCGGACGACAAGCCAAGGCGAGTATTTTTTCCCGGCGATTTCTACGACGCCCCGGTTCGCCTCCGCGATTTTTTCCATCGACGGAATTTTATATCCCGCGCCTTTTCCCACGTCGACTCGCTCCGGAAACGCCTCCTTCGGCGTCGACGCAAACCACGCGTCGAGCCGTTTCATCTCCGCGCCCGGTCGGCGTTTCAGGACGATTTTTTTCTCGACGCGTTTCTCGATTTTCCACCGCGCCGCCGCTTTGCATCCCATCGCGTCGCTATGTTTGCTCGGAGCGGGAGCCGATTTTTCCAACGTCCGTAAAAAATCGAAACTTACTTGAATTTCGACGCGTCCGTCGGTCGCCAACCGCTTCCGAACGGCGCGCCAAAACGGGTCGTTCCAATCTTCGAGGGGCGGAAACTCGACCGCGAAAACGCCGTAATCCGACTCGGCGCCCGGCGGGATTACGGCGCGCTCGGTTTTCCCGAATTGCGGCGGAAAGGCTCGCCTTGGAAACTCCGGCGTCCAACGATACGTTCCCTCGAAGCCCTCCGCCTCGACCTCCGCCGCGCGCGCCATAAAGGAATAATTGGCGCCGACGTAAGGCGCAAAACCGCCGATTTGCGCGTAAAAGGCGCCGATTCGCTCAACCGGCGTTTCCAAGACGTTGCGGTCGAACGCTCGGAAGTAAACCGCGTCGCCGAAATAAATCTCCGTCGCCGACGCTTCCAGACCGCTCTCGACCAGTTTAAGGCTCGGATCGTCTCTCCGCGCAAAGTCGATATGCACCTCAAATTCTTGCGCCCGGGGTTGGCGGAAGCCTCTTTCCTCCCCTTGCGCCCAAGCGGTCGCGCCGAACGCCGTCGAAAGCGTTAAAAGCGCCGCGATTACCGTCTGTTTCCGAGTCATTTCCGTTCTCCGTTTGCAGTTGAGAAGAAGTCGAAAAACGCCGCTCGAACCGCTTCGAACGACGCGCCGTCGATTCCAAGACGAACGGCGAAACGCGACGGATTTCGGAAAACGCCGCTTTTTTTGAAAATTTCGCGAAATTTCCGGAAATTTTTCGCGCAAGAAAAAAAAACGCCGCTCGACGGCAAACGCGTCGAGCGGCGGTTTCGCGGTTTCCTTTCGTTCGAGCGCAAATTTTTAGAAACGCTCAAACGCTTCAACGTCGGCGCTTAGAGCAACGCGGTCGTTTCGTCGAAGCCGCAAACGACGTTGAAGTTTTGCACCGCGGCCCCGGCGGCGCCCTTGATCAGGTTGTCGATCGCCGAAACGGTAACGATTCGGTCGCCGACGACGCGGACGGTCAGGTGGCAGCGGTTCGTGTGCGTCACGTCTTTCGTCGTCGGGAGCGCGTCGACGACTTGAACGAACGGTTCGCCGGCGTAGAAGTCGCGCAGGTACGCGAGGAGTTCTTCTTGCGTCGCCGGTTTGAGCGGTTTCGAGTACGTCGTCGAGAGGATGCCGCGATCCATCGGCGTCAGGTGCGGGGTGAAAATAACCTTCGCCGACACGCCGCTGGCCGTCGTCAAGACTTCTTCGATCTCCGGCGTGTGGCGGTGCGTTCCGACGCCGTAAGCGGCGATCGATTCGTTGCATTCCGGGTAAAGCGTCTTCATGCTCGGCTTGCGACCGGCGCCGGAAACGCCGCTCTTCGAGTCGATAATAATGTCGTCGCCGCCGATGAAACCGCCTTTGAGGAGCGGCGCGAGCGGGAGAATCGCCGACGTCGGATAGCACCCCGGGTTCGCGACGAGCGCCGACTTTTTAATCTCTTCGCGGAAGAGTTCCGGGAGACCGTACGGCGTTTTCGGGAGGCGTTCCGGGTCCGGGTGCGTTACGTTGTACCACTTGTTGAAGACTTCCGCGTCGTTGAGGCGGTAGTCGGCGCCAAAGTCGATCACCTTCATTCCCAAGTCGAGGAGTTCCGGAGCGACCGCCGCCGTCGCGGTGTGCGGGAGGCAGCTGAAAACGACCTCGACGCCGAGATCGGCCAGTTCGCGCGGCCCGAGGTTCGCGCAACGAACCGAGAATTGCCCGGTCAACGACGGATGCACTTCGTCGATTCGGCTCGTGTTTTCGCGACTCGTCGCCGCGACAACCTCCGCTTCCGGATGCCGACGCAAAAGTTTCAAAAGTTCCAAGGCCGTGTAACCGGTCGCGCCCAAAATCGCTATTTTAACCATTTTAACCCTTAAATTGGCTCGAAGCCGTCAAAAAACGGTCAAAACTGGGGGAACGTCGGCGCAAAAACCGCGCCTCGACGACGGAAACGCCCCCAAAACGCGCCGTCGCCCGGCGAAACGAACTTCCGCGTTCGTTTCGTTATTTCGTTAATTATATTCTTTCGTCAAAACCGCCCGGTCGCGAGCTGCCAGTCGCGGGCTTCGACGATGATTTCGTCGAGCGTTCGCTTCGGACTCCAGCCGATCAGCCTGCGAGCGCGCTCCAACGACGGAACGCGGCGGCGCATGTCGTCGAAGTTCGGGCCGTAAACGCTTTCGTAGTCGACGAATTCGATCGGCGACTTCGAGTCGCAAATCTTCACGACGCGCTCGGCCAACTCGCGAATCGAAACTTCCTCGTCGCTCCCAAGGTTCACCGCTTGCCCGATCGCCTCCGTCGACTCGGAGAGACGCGCCAGCCCCTCGACGATATCGAAAACGGACGAGAAACAGCGGGTTTGAAGCCCGTCGCCGCAGACTTTCAGCGGTTCCCCGCGAAGCGCCGCCGAAACGAAACGCGGAAGCGCCATCCCGTAAGCGCCGGTTTGACGCGGCCCGACGACGTTGAAAAGTCGCGTAATGTAAACCGGCAGCGACGTTTGGCGGTGGTGCGCCAAGAGGTAAAACTCGTCGACCAACTTCGCGACCGCGTACGCCCAACGGTTTTTGCAACTCGGCCCCAAGACGACGTCCATCTCCTCGCGGAACGGCGCGTCGTCCGACTTCCCGTACGTTTCGCTCGTCGACGTTAATAAAACGGGGCGGCGGTACTTCGCGCATAAGTCGACGACGTTTTCGGTCGGGCGGATGATGCGGCGAATCGCGTCGACCGGCTGCGAAACGATCAGTTGCACCCCGACGGAACTCGCCAAATGGAAGACGAAGTCGGCTTCGCGAATCAACCCTTCGAGCAAAACCGGGTCGGCCGCGTCGGCGACGTAAGCGCGGAAGTTCGGACGTCCCTCGAACGCCGCGACGTTCGCCCAAGAGCCGGTCGAGAGGTCGTCGACGATCGAAACGGAGTCGCCGCGATTCAAGAAATATTCGGTCAAGTGCGACCCGACGAACCCGGCGCCTCCGGTGATTAAGTAATTCATCGCGCTCTCCTTACGTCGCTTAACGAAGGTTTAGTTTTCCGAGGGTTTGCGTCCGACAAAATAGTAACGCGGCGTTTTCACGAACGGAACCGGGAAATACGCGACGCGGTCCTTCCATTCGCGGAACGCCAATTGTTCGAAACGCTTCGCCAAATACGGCGGATGGTCGCAGTTCGGGTAAACGTTGTCGCAACCGAACCAAACCGGCCAGAAAGTTCGCGTTCCCCATTTTTGTTTCGGTCGACCGTCGCTCGGGTATTTTCTCGCGACGTAAAAGTCGACGACGCCGATCTTCCCGCCCGGCTTCAACATCTCGAACGCTCGGTCGAGCGCCGCGAACCAGTCGGGAATCATCGACAGCGAATAAGAAAACGTTACAAAGTCGACTTTGCCCTCCGGCGGCGTCCACGTCGTCGCGTCCGCCTTGACCGTTTCGACGTTCGTCCAGCCGTTCGCGTCGATCTTCTTTTGCGCGTTTTTCAGGAGCGACTCCGCCAAGTCGACGACGTACACCTTTTTCAGCCGTTTAAGATCGTCGCCGAAATTATAGACGTTGCGACCGGTCGCGCCCCCCATATCGACCCAAACGCCGCCGTCGACGACGCCCATTTCGCGCCAAAGTTCCTCGCGACCGGACAAAAATTTATCGCGGAAAGAGTCGTAATCGTCCGCTTGCGCGTTGTAAAAACTCTCCAAACGCTCCGCGTGATTCGCCCCCTTTTTCGACGCGAACGCCAGACGGCAAACGGTTTTTAAATCGGACGCTTTACTCATATGCCAATCTTCGCCCTTTCTTAGCGACTAACGCCGGCCCGCGCTCGAACCCGAACGTTCCCTCGTCTGTCGACGGGCGGAACCGTCGTTTATTGTACCTCAAAAACGCGCGAACGCAAGCGGGGCCGTTCGGCGATAACCTCGAAGGCGAAAAATTCGCGTCGCCGACGAGAAAATTCTGTCAAATTGGCAGATTCGCGCGCCCCAACGCTCCGCGAAATAAAATTCTCCGAAAGCGCTCGACGAAAAAAGAAAATTCCGTCGCGTTTTAAGCGACGTTTTGGCAACGTTTAACTAATACCCGCCCAATTTTCCCCAAAAAAAATTTTCTTTTTTCGTCGTTTTGGCGCCGCGTTTGCGTAATTGAAGGCAAGCGACGCGCAACCGCGACGCTCGCCCCTAAATTTAAGAAAAAACGACGCGGGCGCAACCGCCGCCGTCGAAAAAATACAGCGTTTAAGGAGGATTAAAATGGCTCAAGGCGAAAAAATTATCGGCATCGACTTAGGCACGACGAACTCCGTCGTCGCGGTTATGGAAGGTAAGGACGCGAAAGTGATTCCGAACCCGGAAGGGTATCGCTTGACGCCGAGCGTCGCCGCGTTCACCGACTCCGGCGAAAACCTCGTCGGCGAAACGGCGAAACGTCAAGCGGTTACGAACCCGACGCGCACGGTCGCTTCGATCAAACGCTTTATGGGTCGCAAACGCGGCGAAGTCAGCTCGGAAGAAATGGCGGTTCCGTACAAAGTCGTCGGCGGCGCGGACGATTACGTCAAAGTCGAAATCGACGGCAAAGGCTACACGCCGCCGGAAATCTCCGCGATGACGCTCCGCAAGCTTAAGGAATCGGCGGAAGCCTACCTCGGCCACAAGGTCAATAAGGCGGTCATCACCGTTCCGGCTTACTTCAACGACGCGCAACGTCAAGCGACGAAAGACGCCGGGCAAATCGCCGGTCTCGAAGTCGCTCGTATCGTCAACGAACCGACCGCGGCCGCGCTCGCCTACGGGCTCGACAAAAACGTCAACCAAAAGATCGTCGTTTTCGACCTCGGCGGCGGCACGTTCGACGTTTCGATTCTCGACGTCGCGGACGGC
>JAFYVO010000249.1 GCA_017549085.1 Thermoguttaceae bacterium | reverse complement strand
GTCGGAAAAATACGCTTGGTTTGTCGACAAGGCGTACCCCGGCGCGCTCGCCCCGTACAACGAAATCATCGTAAACACAAGCGCCAAAACGTTTAAGTCGAAAGAAGAGGAAACGGAGTTCATCGGTTCCTCGAACTGGCAAGCGCGCAAAAGCGGCGTTACGTTAAGCGACACGATCGCCAATCCGGTCGAAGACAGTTCGACCTTGCGAAGCGTTTTTCGCAGTTCGAACTTTTCGAAACCGCTCTTTTTCGAATGGATCAAAACGCTCGGTCGCGTCGTCAAAGCTATTGATTCGCAAGACTTTACTTTGGCGCCGCGCAAAGCGTCGGAAGCCGCGCTTTCCTTCCGTTACGAAATCGAGTCCGGCGCCGACGTCGTTGCGTTTGAGTTTCCCGATCGCGAAGCGCAGATCGCGAAACTCCCCGTTATTAGAAATTTATTACGCAAAGTTTCCGCTTGCGTCGGTTGTCCGAGTTGCGAAGCGGAATGCGCTTGCGGCGCCCTGTCGACTCGCGACGGTCGCGTTCAGATCGACGAAACCAAATGCGTCGGCTGCCGCAAGTGTTACAATCACGCTGATTACGCCTGTTGGAGGTTTATGTCGATGCGCACTCCGGAGAGTTCCAATTCCGCTTCGTTAAAGATTAATTCATACAAGAACTTCGGTTTGCGCGAAAATTGGGTTTCGGCGCTTGTCGATTTGCGCGACGAATTTTTCCCTCACACGCCGTCGCACCCGCTCGGCAACAAAATGGTCGAGTCGGCGAGCAGTTGGTTGCCGCAAGCGAATCTTGTTAAAATCGTCGGTAAAACGAAGAAAACAACGAAGTTAGTCGATATTTTCGCGCAATACGGTTCGTCCGATCCGCTTGCTTGGGACTTAATTTGGCTCTCGCTCGTCAACCGTTCGTCGCTCGTTAAATTCATCGCGACGGAAATGGAAATCAACGTGCCGCGCGCCGTCGACGATCTAAAAGAAGCCCTTGTCGGTCAAGGGCTTAAAGAATCGGCGGCGGACGCGGGTCTCGCGGCGTTTAAGGATATGATTACGAAGTCGCCCCTTGGCGGCGCCGACGCGGTTACGCTTCCGGAATTCCAAGGCAGGAGCGTCGTTCGCATTACGCGTCAAGCGAAGTCGATTTCGCCGCTCGTCGCGCTTTACGGTTTGTATCTCGCGGCGGAACTCACCGAACGGTCGGCGTTTACAGTGCGCGAAATGCTGACCGCCGAACTCAATTCCGCGTTCGTTTCGCCGTTGGTCGCGTTCGGCGTCGACCCGGAAGAATTCAAGAAAATCTGCGAAGGGCTCCGCTCGCGCTATCCGGACTTCGTCTCCACCGTCTTCACGCACGGCAACGATCAAATCGAAATTCACCCGCGACGTTTTGGAACCGACGACGTCCTCGCCCTTGTTTTGGAGAAATAACCGCGATGTCTAACCCGAGCATTAAAAAGCGTTACAACGACTATCTCCAAGTTCAAGCAAACTTTCACCCGGTGATGACGCGCGAAGCGATCGACGCGACGCCGGAAACTTGGATGGAGTTCTTCCCGCACGAAACGTATTTAAACTTCCTTAACGCGTTGCTGGAAGGCGTTTTAGGAGGCACGAAAAGCGTTTGGCTTTACGGCAACTTCGGAACCGGCAAGAGCGCCGCCGCGCTCGTTACGCAAAAACTTTTCCTCGACTCCGAAGAGCGCGTCAAGCGTTGGTTCCGCGACCGCAAGCTCGACTCGGCGCTTGAAAAGCGTCTTTTCGACTGTCGTAAACAAGGCGTTTTGGTCGTTTACGATTACAACGCCGACGAGCTCGAACCGCATCAAATGTTTTTGGCGCGCCTCGAACGCGGCGTCGCGGAAACCTTGCAAGACAACGGGTTGGAAGTTCCGAGTTCCGGAAGTCGCGACCGAATCGTCGAGCGTTTGCGACGCGAAGGCGCGAACTTCTTCAAAACCCGCGACGCAATGCTCGGAGAACTTGCCTACCTCACCGCCGCTTACGACGACGTCGAGCAAATCGTCGCGAAAATCGAGCAAAGCGGCGACTCCGAAGACGCGAAAATCGCCGCCGGTCGCCTTTTGTCCGACGTGCAAAAGGTCTTTCGTCGCGACGAAATTTTCCTCCGCGTCGACGTGCCGACGTTCAAACGCTGGATCGCCGAAGCGTTGCGAATCAACGGCTTAAAACGTATCGTTTACATTTTCGACGAGTTTTCCGGTTTTATCGAAAAGAACAAAACGAACCTGAAAACGCTCGAAGACGTTACCGAAACGCCGGACGTTAGCCGATTTTTCTTCGTTCCGACGACGCATATGAGCATTAACGCTTTTTACGCCGAAGGTTCGGAAAACGCCGGGAAATTGACCGAACGCTTCCACTTCCGCAAGCTCGAAATGCCTGTCGACACGGCGTTTAAGCTTGCCGCTTCCGCGTTGAACGTTCGTCCGGAACTGAAAGACGAATGGGCGGCGGAGCGCGATTCCCTGCAACGCGACGTCGCCGACGTCGCCAACCGTCTGCGCGAAGCCGGCGTCGTGAAGAACTCGCAAGCGTTTTACGACGTCTTGCCGATTCACCCGAGCGCGGCGTACCTCCTGAAGCACCTCGCGGAAACGGCCGGCGCCAACCAGCGCAGCCTCTTTGAATACCTCAAAGGCAACGCGGAAGGTCGCGAATTCCAAGACTTTATCGAAACCGGCGGTCCGCTCGTATACGGCAAACAGTTCCTGACCGTCGACTATCTTTGGAAGTACTTCCTCGAACGCGAGGACTTGGGGCAACGGCGCGAAATCCTCGAAATTCGCTCGGAATTCAACCGTATCCACCAAGTCCCCGCCCTGCGCGGCAAGACGGACGAAGCCGACGAAATCCGCGTTTTGAAAGCCGTTTTGCTTTTCGTTCTTCTGTCGCGATGCGGGGGGCACAACCTTCCCGACACGTTGCGTCCGACGGTAACCAACGTAACGGCGGCGTTTGAAGGCGACGGCGCGCTCTCCAACGCCGAGCAAGTCGTTCGCGAACTGGCCAACGCTCACTGCTTTTCGATCGCCGACAACTACATCGAGCTTTACTCGGCGTCGCTCGCCAACGAAGATTTGGCGCGCGAAGTCGAAAAGTACCGCCCGAAATTCCACGAATTCCTTATTGCCGACGGACTTAAAGACGAAATCGACAAGCTGACCAAGTCTTGGCGCGGCGGCGCGAACTACTCGGCCGGTCGTTTTGAAATCCGCGCTAGCGGCGTTTCGCACACGCAGCATCATCGTCTGACAACGGCGACGCGCGAAAAATTCAGCGCCTCTAAACCGCCTAAAGACGACGGTTCGATTTGCCTTTGGTTCGTCGCCGCGCAAAATAAGGAAGAAAGTTTGATCGCGCCGGAGCGCATCCGCGGCGTCGTCGAACACCTTCGCGACCACCGTATCGTGATGTTCGATTTCCCGGAACTGACCTTTTGTTCCGACTATCTCGAACGTTGGGACGAGTACGTTCAAAAGCGCGCCGAGTATGCGCTCGAAAGCCACGGCAGCGCAAAAGAAGAAATCAAAAAGACTTACGAGCGTATCGAACGCGATTACTACGAGAAGATCGTCAAGAAAGATCCGAAAATCGTCGCCTACTACGCCGACCGAAACGGCGCCATTGAGTCGCGCGAAGTACGTTGGAGCGAGTTGGGCAAATTTTTCGCCGAATACGTCAAAAACTACTTGCCGTGCTGCGTCGACTCCTTAGGGATTCAAACGGCGTTCGCCGCGACGAGTTTTCAAAGTTGGGCCAAAGCCGGTCTTGCATTCGACGCAAGTCAAGCGAAAGGACAATTTAACCAACTCGTTCGCAAATTCCAAGCGTTTGGCGTCGGCGGCAACGACGCTGCGTGGTTCGCGCAAAATCCCGAACACCCGTTGTCGAAAATTCGCGAGCTTTTCGAGAAGAAGATCGCCAACACGCTGGGGAAAAACTCGCAGCTTTCGATTCGCAAGGTCTACATCGAATTGCAACGTTACCCGTACGGCTTGCGAATGAACGGTTTAAGCGCGTTTGTTCTCGGGTTCGTCCTAAAAGACCTACTTCTCGACAAGGGTTACCGTTGGACGAACGACCAGTTGTCGCAAGAGCTTGATGCGGAAACGCTTGC
>JAFYVO010000248.1 GCA_017549085.1 Thermoguttaceae bacterium | reverse complement strand
TTTCTTTGATTGCATCAATCATTTCCTGCCTTTTTTTCTCATCCATAAACACAGCACATCTTACGGCAGACATCATAGTCTTTTCAAGCTTTGCGCTCGAGCCGGCTATAATTTTGTTACCGGAAATCAAAATTCCGTCATCAATTATATAATCAATTGAGTAAAGCCCTGCAACATAAAGTGCACGGTAACTTTTTCCGCTTCCGGACGGGCCGACAATTAGGCCGATTCGCCAATCTTCGTCGAGACTTGGCGGCGTTTCGAACGTAATGACTTTTTCCGTTTTGGCTTCGAGCGGCGCGTCGAACATACCGGCGATCGCGCGAACTCGGAACGAGTCGTGAACCGGCGACGCGAGGCGAAGCGTTTGCGTTTGGGGAGAGTTTTCCAACGTCGTTTCCTTTTCAAAGGGGAAAATGGTGTGTTAAAGGTTGACGACGCGGCATTTACGGCCGGCTTGCGTCAACTCCTCGAAACATTCGCGCTGTTCCGTTTCGTCCGCGCATTCGACAATAATTTGAAACAGTTGCGGAATCGCGACCGGTTTCGGCTCTTGCAGCGACTCGACGTCGTCGTTGGGAAAAGGAAGTTTAAACTCTTCGCCGATAAAGCGTTCGAGCGTTTCGTTTGTCGCTTCAAAGTCTTCGAGAAGACGCGCGACCGCTTCGTCGTCGCGTTCGGCGAGCGCGCCGATCGGGTCGTGAACGAGAAGCAACTCCTTGGCTTCGCGTTCGTTAAGGTCGACGACGAGAACCGGAACTTCGACGTTTGGGGAAACGTCGGCGCGAAGGTGCCCGTCGATAAGGGCGAGGGCGCCGTTTTCCGTTTCGCGAGCGATCAACGCGTCGGCGTAACCGATCGTCTGCAAGACGTTCTTCATTAAGTCGCGTTGTCGCTTAGGATGGAGACGCCAATTATCGGCGCAAGGGGTTAATTCGGACGCTTTGACAAAACGTAATTCTTTGACGCGGTTTCGCATCGCGCGGCTCCTTATTGAAGGTTGGAAAAAGGAAGGGGACGAACGCTGAAAGCGCGAAGGCGGTTATTCGGCGAGGGACTCGGCAAGTTTGTCGAGCCGTTCGCTAACCTGCTGCAAACGAAGGTCTTGCGACGAGATTTGTTTTTCGGCGGCGTAAACTTTTTCGAACGCGCGCCCGGTCGCGGCGGCGATCGCGTCGATTTTTTGGGCGCCCTGCGCGGTTTGCTCCGCGATGGCCGCGAGTTTCGAGTGAACCGAGAAAAACCAAGGGGTTAGCGTCGAAACAATGCCGAGCGCCAAACCGGTCGAAGCGTTCCATTCCATCGGCGATTCCTTTCTTTAAACGGGCGCGAACGCGTCCGAAATAGGGTAAACGTTGTGAAAAAAGCGATTATCGGTAAAGCGGCAAAAGGGTCAACGAGGTTTCGTCGCGAAAAAACCGCAGAAACCGAAGGCGAAAAGGACGGTGAAAGCTAAAGCGGCGTTCCCAAGGTCGCGCAACTTCGAAGGGGGCGCGGGCGTCGCGTCGTCTTCGCCTTGGACGTAAGTCGACGGTATGCCGTTGTTTAACGCGTCGACGTCGGTCGCGGTTTCGCCGTTGGGAGACGAGGGCGCCGCGACGTTCGTCTCGGCTTGAACGGCGTCGGGCGCGAACGTCGGCGAAAAGTCGCAAAGCGTTTTAAGGACGCGACCGCAATAGGTTGCGTAAGCGTCGGTTCCGTCGGTGCCCCAAAGAACGCCGACGATTTCGCCCGACGCGTTGTAAACGGGGCCGCCGGAGTCGCCTTGGCGCGCCGAACCGTCGATTTTGAGCGTCTCGTAAGTCGCGTAACGGTCGGTTTTGACGTAACCTTTGACGACGCCGGCGAGTTCTTGCAACGTTTCGTTCGGACCGAAACCGGCGCGCCAAACGGTTTCGCCTTGGCGCGGCCAGGACGAGGAGATCGTTAAGGCGGGCGCGTCGCAAGGCGCGTCGATCCGAAGGAGCGCGACGTCGCATTCGTTAGACGCTAACACCAACGAAGCGGCGAAGATACGTCCGTCGAGCGACTGCGCGGCGATCTGACCGCGACCGTCGCGAAAGATGTGCGCGGCGGTCAGGACGTAACGCTCGCCGACCGAATTGGCGACGAACGCGCCGCTTCCTTTTTCGACGACGCGACGTCGCGTCGGACCTAAGGCGCCGTCGGAGGTCGAAATCGTTTCTTCGTAAGCGTTATAAACGCGAACGACGGAGCGAAGAATCCCGGCGGGAGCGGGGGGAAGGTCGGCGGGGGGGAACGTTGGGCTCGGCGGCGCGGAAGGGCAAACTCCGTTGGGGCAACCGGGCGAAAGGGCCGCGTTTGAAGCCTCCCCCCAAAAGCAACCTTCGAACGGGGGCGCGTTTACCGAAGCGTTCAGACGGGTTTCGAGGCCCGTTTCTTGGAGTCGAAAAGCGAACGTCGACGACGCGACGTCGTTGTTCGGCGTCGCCCTGTTGAAAAAACGTTGGCAAGCGACGTCACGGTTAGGAAACGAACGCAAAAAAGAAGAACGGGGAGCCGTCGCGGCGACGCCGAGCGCCAACGCTAAAAATAGACGGTTGCGAACGATTCGAGTCATTATTAACTTCCTTGAAAACGGGCCGGATTGCGAAAAACGGAGGAAAACGTCGAAAAAAAGAAAGGGAAAAGGCGCGACGCAACGTTAGGCGAGCTTTGAGGTTAACGGCGCGAAGGCAAATTGATAACGGTAAAACGGACTGCGGGCTAAGTCGGCGGGTTCGACGAAACGATCGTTCAAAAAAGGAACGGAGTCGACGCCCGCGTATCGATCCGCTAAGGCGCGCGCCTCGGCGCAATGGAGGGACGCGCGGCGTTGAAGTTCGCGGTCGAAACGCCAAATTTCGTCGAGCCGTTCGCGTTCGCAAGTCGGCGTTAAAACGTCGATTGCGTTTTGGAACGCCGGTTTAAATTCGCGTTGCGGCGCGACGTCGCCGTCGTTAAAGTAATCGTCGAAGCAAAGAAGGCGAACGAACGGAAGGCGCGCCAACGCCGCCGAGCAAACGCCGCGCCAACCGTATCGAGCTGAAACGGCGCGCCGGAGGAACGCGACGCATTTTTCCGGACGATATTCGGGCC
>JAFYVO010000022.1 GCA_017549085.1 Thermoguttaceae bacterium | reverse complement strand
GACGCGAGCGCGGCGACCGCCGAATAATAACGGTTCGCGCCGCCTGGGCGAATGATCAAGAGCGGGTAAGGCTCGACCGTTTTGCCGTCGGCGGTCTTCTCGCCGCTAAGCTCGACGTAACGCCGCGCCGCCGCTCGCAAACCCGCGTCGAACGGGTTTCCGGGATAACGGGCCAAGAGGAAGTCGGTCGAGAGGAACGGAACGCCCTCCGGTTGGAGGAAGACGCCGCGTTCGTTGCACTCGACGTAAATGGGGCGGCGGAAAACGCCCTTTTTCCCTTGATAAGGGAGGATCGCGTAAGAGCGTTTCGCGTCGGCGTTTTTTGCGCGCAGTTCTTGGTTTTTCGCTTGGAGCCGTTCGATTTCGGCGTCGAGCGCGTCGATTTTTTCTTGCAGCGCGAGCGCGTCTTCGTTCGGGGAGGCGATCGTTTCGGCGCGGAGCGTTTCGAGACGTTTTTTCGCGATCGTCGCGTCGGAACGCAGGTTGGCGAGCGATTTTTCAGCGGCGGCGAGTCGGGCGCGTTGCCTTTCGAGCGCGGCTTGCGTTCGCGTTTTGACGCCGTTCAACTCGTCGAGAAACCAAGCGAGCGACTCCGTTTCCGCTTGCAATTGGTCGAGGGGCGCGGAGCCGGTTCGCGCGAGCGCTTCGGCGTATTCCGCGGCGAGCGGGTCGGCGTTTTCGGCGCGTTCCGACGACGCGGCGCTTCCGTCCGGCGCGATATTTTGCGACGCGATCGCGAAAATCAGCGCGAGCGTTCCCATCGTGCAGAGGAGAACGGCGAGAAACGGGAAAAGGGAGACCGTTTCGTCGGCGGCGTTGGAACGACGTTTCATCGGCGGAATTTTTTAAACGTTGAAAACGAAAAGGTTGCGTTGCTGGGAAAGGGCGGGAAAGACGGTTAAACGGAGCGTTTTTTGCCCAACGTCGAGCGCGTCGACTTCGGCGCGGCGGGTTCGGCGATCGGTTCGGGCGTCGGCGCGTCGGCGTTCGACGCGTCGAGGTCGCTTTCGAGCGCGTCGAGCGCGGCGAACGCTTCCGCTTGGAGTCGGGCCGTTTCGCGCGGTTGAGCGTCGGCGGCGGACGCGGCGTTCGGCGTCGACGCAAGTCGCGAGTTGAGAAGGCAAACGGTCGCCGAAAGGTTGTTGAGCGTCTTCTCGAACGCGCCGACTTCGGCGATCTTTTCGAGCGACCGGGCGAGCCGGTCTTCGAGCGCGGCGACGTCGGCGCAAGCGCGGAGGGTCGCGCCGAGCGCTTCCGTTTCGCGAGCGAGTTTTTCTTCGAGCGCGCCGATTCGAGCGGCGGTTTGCGCCGACGCTTCGAGGGCCGGGCGGAGCGTTTCTTCGACGAAGCGGCGTTGCGTTTCGGCGAGCGTTTGCGCCCAACCGTCGCAACCGTCGCGGAGCGCTTTGTCGAGCGCGGTCGCGAACCGTTCGGCGGCGTCGAGGGAAAGCTCGGCGCTCTTTTGCGCGACGGCGGCGTTCGCTTCGCTCCAAAGCGCGGTTTGGCGGCGCGTCGTTTCCTCGAACGATTCGGCGACGGTCGCGAGAACGCGTTTCGTCGCGTCGAGTTCCGTTTGACGGGCGTCGACGGCGGCTTGCGTTTCGTCGGCGATAAAACGGCCTTTCAGCTCCGCGTCGACCAAACGGGAAACGTCGGCGCCGAGCGCGGCGTCTTGGCGGCGCGAGAAATAAAGGACGAAGTAAAGGACGAAAACGAGACCGAGCGCGAGCGCGGTCGTGTCGAACGCGACTTTCAAGCCCGCGGCCAACATGTCGCCGGTCGCTTCAAGTTGCGTTAGGTCGAGACTTCCGAGCGCGACGGTGATCCCGAGAACGGTGCCCAAAAAGCCGAGAATCGGAATCGCCCAAATGAACGCTTTGACGAGGCCGTATTCCGTTTCGCGGCGGTCGAACGCGTCGTCGGCGAGGAAACGCAGCTCTTGGTCGAGGTCGTCCGGGGAACCGCCGTATTTCAGGAAGTCGAGCGCGTCGCGCAACCGGCGAAGGAACGTCGAATCGCCGCGGACGGCGCGAGCTTTGTCGAGCGTTTGCAGGTAGCCGTCGACGTTGGCGAGCGGTTCTTTTTCGGCGCGTTTCGGCGGGAAGAGACCGCCGTCGAGGGCGCGACGCTCCCGAATCGAACGGAAGAGTTTGAAGCTTAAGTCGCAAAGACCGACGCAAAACATCGCGACCGTCGCGTATTCGACCGGGTGTCCGGCGCAATAACGGACGAGCGTTTCGTTGGCGATAAGGCCGCCGTTCAACGCGAAGTAAAAGGCGAACGTCGCGCCGAGCCCCCAAAGGAGCGGCGAAGCGAGAAAACCGAAAACTTGTTTCTTCATATCGCTAAAAAACGCCGTTAACGCGGCGGGAATGAGCGGTTAAGCCGTTGTTAAATAAAAATATAAGGAACGCGCGGACGCCGATTAAAAGTCGTACCAAAAGCCGAGCCCGTATTTGCTTTGATGGTTGCGGTGGAATTGGTACAAGTCGTCGCCGCCGTTGAAATATTCGAACCCGACGCGCATTAGCGAGTTTGACGCGCTTCGCCATTGGAGCCCGGTTTGCGCGGTAAAGTAGCCGCCGAAATCGCGCTCTTCGTAAAGATGAGCGTGCGTCGCGAGGAACGGAAGCGCGGCCCAATTCGACCTGTTGGGAGCGAATTGCGGCGAATACTCGAAACCGAATTGCAGTTCCAGCGGCTCGGTCGTTTCGCCGGTGTGAAACGCTAAATCGGCTTCGGCGTACATGCGGACGGCGTCGGTCGGCGTGAAGGCGAAGCCGAAGAGAACGGAGTCGCGGGAATAGTGGACGCGCGGACGGAAATCGTCCATTAGGTAGTTGTCGCCGAGGTGCGAACTAACGTGATAATAACCGGTTTTGAACTGCCAGCGCTTCGTTCCGTAAACGATCGGAACGCCGGCGCGGTAGTCGGTCGCGGCGAGGTTGCGGTTGCGTTCCCAGTCGAGGCGCAGGAGCGCGGCGCCTTCAAGTTCGAGTTCCCAACCTTCCGGTCGAACGACGTCGGTCGTTCCGTATCGGAAGATCGGCGCGCGCCCGCCGAGCGTAATGTCCCAAAGCGTTCCGTAACCGTCGTCGTAAGTAATAACGCTCTGTAAGCGCGGCTCTTTGCGCCCGGCCAAGTACGACGGGTACATTAGCCCTTGCGGAAGGAGTTGCGGAATCCAAGTTTGCGAATCGGAGTCGGTCGCGATCCAACGTTCGCGGAACGTGTCGCCGTCTTTCGCGGCGGTTTCGACCGGGAGCCCGAAAAGGCCGGTCGACTGGCGGCGTTCCTTTTCGGCGCGGACTTTTTCGCGTCGAGCGAAGAGGTCGGCGGTCGCGGAGTCGAGGAACGCGTCGGAACCGACGTCGGCGGCGGACGGCGGAACGAAACCGGCGCGGCTTGGGGCGGGCGCGTCGTTTTCGGCGTATTCTTCGTCGTCGGGGGAGTCGATTTGGTAAAAGGGTTCGTCGGAAGGCGCGTCGTCGTAAGACTCGGCGTCGCTTTCGACGGCGTCGAAATCGTCGATTTCCGTTCGCGCAGCCGCGAACGCGGTCGACGCGAGGAGAACGCCGGCGACGGCGATCGAAATCGCCGACGCAACGGGACGGCGACGTCGCGGAGTCCGTTGGAAAACGTTGCGTTTCAACATGTTGCAACTCGTTTTGCCGCGTTGGAACAAAAGGCGGCGCGACGCGACGAGCGTCGGCGCGGGACGAACGCGGACGTTAAGTTAAGGGGAACGGGAAAAAGATACCGCCGCAAGATAACAAATTTTGCCGGAAAGCGCAACGGCAATTTTTCGCGGCGTTTTCGAAACGAAAAGAGGGAAAAGGAAGAAAAGGAAGAGAGAAAACGCGTCGCGCCGTCGGCGAACGGGCGTCGACGGCGCGGAAAGAAAACGGCGTTAACGGTTGGAAACGCGGCTCTTTAGAAAAGACATTTGAAGCGGCTCGCGGCGGCGCGTTTGTCGGGCGCGTTCAAAATCGCCGCGCCGACGGCCAACCGTTCGAAGCCGGAGTCGAACGCTTCGTCGCAGTTTTGGAAGTCGACGCCGCCGAACGCGAAGAGCGGAATCGACGGTTCCCCTTCGACGCGGTCGACGATCGTTCGCAAGAGCGCGGCGCCGGTCGGTTCCGCCGTTTGCGACGCGAAAACCGGGCCGACTTCGAGGAAGTCGAGAACGCCGAGAGCGCCCGCTCGCAAACCGGCTTCCGCTTCTTCGAGCGTCGAGACGGTCGCGCCGAGAAGAGCGTCCGGGCCGAGCGTTTCGCGGGCGACGTTCCAGTCGAACCCGCGGTCGACCGTCGCGCCGTCGAAGGCAAGCGCGGCGGCCCAATCGACGTAATCGCGGAGGAAAAGGAGCGGACGCGACTCGAAGTCGCGAGTTTGCGAACCGCGCGTCTCCCGCCAACGTTTGAAAAAGCGTTCGGTTTGGGCGTCCGGCGCGTCGGCGGAGTTCGGGTCGACGACGATTTGGAAAACGTCGATATCGGCGCGAAGGAGGTCGCGGAGTTCGCCGTCGGGGCGCGCCGGGTCGACGTAAGCGCAAAGAGACGCGGTTTCGAGGCGGGCGCGACGCGCTTCGCGGTCGGTTTTCGGGCGATGAGAACCGCCGAAAATAAAGGGGGACGCGACCGTTTCGACCGGTTCCGGCTCCGGCTCGGGAATCGGTTCGGGCGTCGGTTCGGGCTCGGGAATCGGTTCGGGCGTCGGTTCGGGGGCCGGTTGCGGCGCGGGTTCCGGTTCGGCGAACTCGGCGGCCAACTCTTCGAACGGGTCGGAACCGCGTCGAGCCAACGCGTCGAAGGCGAGTTTTTCGAGCGAATACGCCGAGTAACGGATTTGCTCCCAATCGCGAGCGACCGCCGGCGCGACGATCTTCGAGTATTCTTCGAGACTGCGGGCCGCTTCTTGGAGACGCGCGAAGTTCGCGGCCAACACGTCGGCCAACGACGTTCGGCGATATTCGTCTTCCGTTTCGACGCGGGTTCCGACGTCGGCGGCGACGTCGCGAGCGTCGAGGCGTTCGCGGCGGTCGAAGCGGTTTTGCGCGGCGGCGAACCGGTGTCGCGTCTCTTTGAGTCGAGCGGTCAGCTCGGCGTCGTCTTCCAAAAATCGGGCCGCGTCTTCGACGACGCGGAGCGCTTCGCGACCGCGGTTGGCGGCGGCGTCCAAAATGCGGTAAATTTCTCGTTTCGACATCGGGAACGACTTTCGACGAATCAAGAAGCGGCGGAAAACGGAAAATAAAGGAAAAAACGGCGAACGGAGCCGAAAAGAACGGCGCGTCCGCTCTTTTTATTTTGCTTTTTTCGAGCGCGGCGGACAAGGGGGGACGGGGCGTTTTTCCCCGTTTTTCCGTCGGAACGACGAGCGAAACGTCCGAAACGTTCGACGAGGTAAAACGGGTAAGACGCGGCGACGAGCGAAAAGGGGAGGTTCGCGAAGTCGGCGGCGTTTGCGCGGAATTACTTCGAGGCGGCGTCGACGCGGCGTCCGAGCGCGTCCCAATCGTCGGCGATTCGGCGAATCGCTTCGTCGAGCGAAACGGCGCGGAAGCGTTCGGCGTCGGCGTCGACGCGGCGTTCGAGGAGGCGTTTTTCGCCAAGTTTGCGGAGCGCGTCTTTGGCGTCGAAGTCGGCGACGATTCCGAAATTGTCGGCGAGCCAACGTTCCGCCGCGTCGTCGATTTCGCGTTCCGTCGCCCAAGCGTCGCAAGCCGACGCGGCGAAGTAACCGAGGATAAGCTCTTTCGTTTCCTGCTCTTCCGCCATCGAGACGAGGAGCGAAATCGCGGCGCGGTTTGAGGCGAGCGTTTGATAATAAAGGGAACTCGAATAACGTTCCCAATATTTCGTTCGGCGGTTCAGGAGCCCGAACGCGCTCTTGATCGACGCGGTCGCGAAACTCAAAAGCAAGACGAAAAAGCCGAAGAGCGTAATCGCCGACGCGAGAAAAAGTTTCAGCGACGCCGCGACGACCGCGCCGAGAAAGCCGCCGCCGATCTTCAAACCGTCGAAGAGCGGAAACGCCAGCTCGACGCGCGGCGCGGCCAGTTTCAAGTCTTCCAACGGAACGTTTTTAAAGAGCTTTAAAACGATCTCTTGATTCTCCGTTTGCGCGTCGAAACCGTCGTCGCCGTCGACGAGTTCGGAGAAAAACGAGCGGGAACGCGGTTTCAAACGCGCTAAAACGCAAACGCGACTCAAGCGTTCGCTCTCGACTTCGACGACGCGCCCGGCGCACTTCCAACGCGGATAGGCGACCGGTTCCGTTTTAACGACGCCGCGAACGAAAACGCGGTGTTCGAAAAAGTCGTCGTAACGAGCGACGACCG
Source organism: Thermoguttaceae bacterium (assembly GCA_017549085.1). Classification (GTDB taxonomy): domain Bacteria; phylum Planctomycetota; class Planctomycetia; order Pirellulales; family Thermoguttaceae; genus RUG369. The sequence goes on along the minus strand of JAFYVO010000022.1, from coordinate 25 downwards.
GAACCGAACCGGGACGTTTGAGGCT
>JAFYVO010000247.1 GCA_017549085.1 Thermoguttaceae bacterium | reverse complement strand
GATTACGAGCGTCGCGAACAACGGCGCGTTGGAAGTCTTCTGGACGACCGACGATCCGGCGAAAGAATACGTCGTTTCGTACCGCGTCGGCGACGGCGCTTGGGTCGAAACGAACGCTTTGACCAGCGAACACGGGACGATCGAAGGCGACTTCAACGTCGGCGACGTCGTTCAAGTTCGCATCCGCGCGGTCGGTTCCGTCGATAAGAACGGTTCCGATTGGTCGGCGGTCGAAACCTACGTCGTCGCGGAACCGCCGAAGGCGTTCAACGTTACGACGAGCGGCGACGGCGCGTTCGTTTCGCTGACGATCGACTCCAACCTGACGGCGGTCGCTTACTGGCGAGTCGTTTGGGGCGACGGTTCCGAAACGATCGTCAACGAACTCTCGACGCAAGGCGTTTTCCGACACGTTTACGCCGCGTCCGGCGATTACGAAATGAAGCTCTTCGTCAACAACGACGAAGTCGGGTACGAGCTTGGCGTCTTTGGCGCGACCGTCGCTTCGAGCGCGGTTCTCGAAACCTTGACCGCCGAAACGCCGAACGTCTTCTCGAACGTCGCGCCGGTCGCCGTTGAAAACGTCGCGCCGCAAGCGGAAGAGATCGCGGTTAGCGCCGCGCTCCTCGCCGACGAAACGGTCGCTTGGAACGAAATCGCCGAATCGCTCGCGGTTGAAACGACCGTCGAAACCGGCGTCGCTCTCAGCGCGGCTCCGACGACCCGCGTCGAACGCGCCGTCGTCTTCGAAGCGCTCGGCGCCGCGTTCGCCGAATTCGGCGCGGACGAGCTCGAAACGGTCGACGTCGACTTCGCGGTCGAAGAAGCGAACGAAACCGCGTTCGACGACGCGTTTTTGAGCGAACTCTTCGGCGACTGAGTCGAAGCGAATTCTCGGGAAAAATCGACGCCGAGTCGAGCGAAGGAAACGACGCTCGGCTCGCGTCGCCCGGAGAAAACAAACGGTCGCTAACGAGCGGCCCCGTCGGCGGTTGAGAACCGTCGACGAAGCGAAGGGGGCCCGACGGCCCTCTTTTCTTTTAAACGCGAACGTCGGAAACGGCGTTCGACGAAACGCGCGGCGAATCGGTCGCGGCGCGCTTCGACGTTTTTTCGTTCGCTCGGCGGCGAGCGTCGACGGACGGTAAGTAAGGAACGCAATGGCGAAGATTAAACGTATTTTGGTCGCGGGGGGCGCCGGGTTTCTCGGTTCGCATCTTTGCGAAAAACTGGTCGAGCGGCGACACGACGTCATTTGCGTCGACAACTTTTTTACGAGTCAAAAAGCGAACGTCGCGCACCTGATCGGACGCTCGAATTTTGAGCTGATCCGGCACGACGTAACGCTTCCGTTGACGTTGGAAGTCGACGAAATTTACAATCTAGCGTGTCCTGCGGCTCCGGGGCACTATCAGTACAATCCGCTCAAGACGATGAAAACGTCGTTGTTGGGGGCGATTAACCTGCTCGAGTTGGCGCGCAACTGTCGCGCGAAGATTCTGCAAGCGTCGACGAGCGAAGTGTACGGCGATCCGGAAGTTCACCCGCAGCGGGAAGATTACCGTGGCGCCGTCAATCCGATCGGGCCGCGCTCCTGTTACGACGAGGGGAAGCGCGCCGCCGAGTCGCTCTTTATGGACGAATATCGAATGTTCGGGACGAAAATTTGCGTCGCGCGCATTTTCAACACGTACGGCCCGAAGATGCACCCTTACGACGGGCGCGTCGTTTCGAATTTTATCCGGCAGGCGTTGACCGACGAGCCGATCACCATCTTTGGCGACGGTTCGCAAACTCGTTCGTTCTGTTATTACTCCGATTTGCTCGAAGGTTTGATTCGGTTGATGGAGGACGAAACCGGGTTCATTGGGCCGGTGAATTTGGGGAATCCGAACGAGTTCACCATCCGCGAACTCGGCGAGCTCGTTTGGAAAACGCTCGGCAAAGAGCCGAAGTTTGTTTTCAAAGAGCTGCCGGTCGACGACCCTTGTCGTCGGCGCCCGGATATTTCGCTGGCGAAGGAAAAGCTCGGTTGGGAGCCGAAAGTTCAAATTGAAGAGGGGTTGCGCAAGACGGTCGAGTGGTTCGGCTCGATCGACGTCGCGGAATTCCGTCCGCCGACGCCGAATTATTGACGCGTTCAAGACGAGCGATAAAGTTCGTTAAGACGCTTAACTTGCTAAAACGAACCGATTTAGTCGGTTAATGGGCGCGACTGAACGTCGCCGGTTGGCAAACGCTTCGCGGCGCCGCGTCGTCGACGGGGAGCGCGGAGAGAACGACGCTTCGATTCAACGAAAAGGGCGGTTTGCGGCGGCTTGCGTTAAGGCGCGCGGCGCGAAACCGTTAAAACGGGCAACGACCGAAGGAGAGTGAAAATGGGGAAACCGAAAATTGTCGTCGTCGGGAGTTCGAACGCGGATATGGTCGTGAAGTCGGAGCGGATTCCGTCGCCGGGCGAAACGGTCGTCGGCGGAACGTTCGCGATGGTTCCGGGGGGGAAGGGCGCGAACCAAGCGGTCGCGGCGGCCCGCGCCGGCGGCGACGTCGTCTTTATCGCTCGGGTCGGGAACGACGTGTTCGGCGCGAGCGCGGTCGAAGGGTACGAGCGCGAGGGGATCGACGTTTCTTGGATTCGCCGCGACGAGAAGCTGGCGACCGGCGTCGCGTTGATTTTGGTCGACGCGCAAGGGGAGAACCTGATTTCGGTCGCGTCGGGCGCCAACTTCGCGCTTTCCCCGGCGGACGTCGAAGCGGCGGCGGACGTCGTTCGTTCGGCGCAAGCGGTCGTCGTTCAGTTGGAAACGCCCCTTGAAACGGTTCTTCGCGTCGCGGAAATCGCCGCCGAAGCGGGGGTTCCGTTGATTCTCGACCCCGCCCCGGCGCCGAGCGAACCGCTTCCGGCGGCGTTGTTGGAAAAGGTCGCGGTCATTAAGCCGAACGAATCGGAAGCGACGCGACTGACCGGAATCGACGTCGTCGACGTCGCGACGGCGCAAGCGGCGGCGGAAAAGTTGCTCGAACTCGGCGTTTCGACGGCGATCGTAACGCTCGGCGCGGCGGGCTCTTTCGTCGCGACGAAGGACGGCGTTCGGGCGAGCGTTCCGACGGCGCGCGTCGAAGCGGTCGACGCGACGGCGGCGGGGGACTCGTATTCCGGGGCGCTTGCGGTCGCGTTGGCGGAAGGCCAAGCGTTGACCGACGCGGTCGCGTTCGCGTCGATAGCGGCGGCGTTGAGCGTTCAAAAGTTCGGCGCGCAACCGTCGTTGCCGACTCGCGAAGAAATCGAAAACGTGTGAACGTTTGGGAGATTAACCGATTTAACG
>JAFYVO010000246.1 GCA_017549085.1 Thermoguttaceae bacterium | reverse complement strand
TTTTGCGCTTAACAACGGCGTCGGTCGCGCCGAGTACCATAACGCCTTTCTTATCGTCGAACGTTCGATAATAGAAACCGTTTTCGACGGGCGTTTCCTTTCCCAACGCCGTCGCGCAACCGACGTTCCCCCAAGCCGAGAAGAGGCAAAACGCGCCGACGACGCTCAACGACGCGCCCCAAACTCGCGCCGACCAACGACGCGAACATTCAAAAATCTTTAATCGCGACACTTAATTCTCCTTGCGAATGGTTCGATCAACCTAACGACTTATTTTACGTCGCTTAACCGCGACGTTTCGCGGTCATTTTACCCCCGCGGCGCCGAAAAGCAACTCAAAAAAAAAAAATCGCGACGAATTCCAAAATTACTCGAAAAAGAATCGGAGCAGCCGTTAAACTCGCCGCAAATTAGCGCCGCCGACGTCGGAAAAAGAAAACGGCGAGGCGAAAACGCGTCGGCAAGAGACCGCGACGCAAACGCCCGAACCGACGCAACGTCTTCAACGTTAATCCGTCGTTTTTCGACGTTTACATAAACGAAAAGCGGCGTTTCGGCGGGAGCGGAGGCGGAGGCGGCGACGCGTCTCGCCCGCTTCCGTTCGTCGCGCCGCTTTGCGAAAAAACGGTTTTGAGCCAGTTTTTGCCGCCGTTCGTCGTCCAAGAACGCCCGGCTTGAAAAATATACGCTTCAACCAGCAGCCCGTTCGCGACGCCGCCCTTCTTCAAGCGCGCGAAAAGGTTCGCCGGCAACACCGGGAAATAGTTCGCCGACGTCGAAACGCCGAGTCCGGACGCGCCCTGCGACGCGCTCGTCGTCGTTCGCATTTCTTCGCCGAAAAGTCGTTGACCGTACTCGTTCGTCCCGGGACAGCCGTTCGAGTGAAAGATAATCGTTTGAAAATTCCCGAGAAGCGCGTCGGTCGCGTTCGTCGAGTCGCCGGATTCCCCGAGCGCGACGCGGTAATTCGGAACCGACTGCGACAGGTAAACGGTCGCCGCTCGCGACGAACGCGCCGTCTGCTGGAAGAGCGCGTCCTCTTTCGTCGCGAAATATTGCGCTTCGTCGGCCCAAAGGAAAACCGGCCCCCCGACGTTCCCGCGTTTTTCGACGGCGCGCTGCCAAATCCGCTTAAAAAGGAGTTGCGCGAAGCGCCCGGTTTCGCCGAACTTCTTATACGGCAGGTCGAGAATCAAGATTTTCGGATTCTTTTCGGCGAACGTATCCTCCGGCGTTACAGTCGTTTCCGACGAGAATAACCGCCGAAACGGCGAGCGCGCGAGCCCGGACGTTTTCGACGTTAAAACGCACAAGACGTTCGAACGCGTTTTCGGGTCGAAATTAACGAAGTCGGAAAACCAATAATTCCGCGTTTCGAGCAGGTCGTCTTTCCGTTCGTCGGAGAGGGGCCCGACTTTCGCGACGATTTCCGGGTCGTTCGACCATCGCCGGTAAGCGAGACGCAAATACCGTTCGAAAGCGGTCGGGTTCGTCGCGCCGCTTCTTTTTCTCCAAGCGTCGAGTTCGGCTTCGGTCTCGGCTTGCGCGAACGCTTCCGCGTCGTCGGCGCCTTTTCGGTCGAGCGGCGCCGTCCGAATAATCCGCGTCGTTTCGAACAAATCGAGCGGTTCGCCGGAGAGCGCGAGGAGGTCGAGCGCGTTGACAAGGAGTTGTCGCGTCGAAAAATCCCAAAACGGGTCGGTCGAGCCGCGAGCGTTTTGCGGCGAGCCGGCGGCGATCGCGCTATTAAGGACGTTCGCGATTTCCTCGATGAACGACGCTTCCCGTCCGTTGCGCTTATGTTCGTATTCGAGCAGATTTAGCGTCGCGTCTCCTCCGGCTTCGACGACGCGAACGTCGGCGCTCCGTCCGGTTTCGGCGGCGTACCGTTCCCAAAGTTCGCGTTCGTCCGGTTTCGCGGTCAAGACGAGGCCGCCCCACCCGCGTTTCAGCATCGCCGTCGCGAGCGCGCGCCCGGAACCGGACGTTTTCCCGGAGCCGGTTCCCCCGAAAACGCAAATCCCTTCGAACGCTTGCCCGACGGTCAACGGTTCGCCGGGCGCCAAGTCGAGCAACGCGTCGGTTAGTCGATCGCTCATTTTCGTTTTCCTTTCGTTCTTCCTCCGTTTTCAGTTCTCGACGTTTTGAAGCCGTTACGCGCCGGGCGTCGGTTCTTGCCGTTGCGCCAATTCGGTTTCCTGCGACGCCCGGGCGCGGTCGATTTCGGCCATTTGTTGCGACTTCGTTTGGTTTTGCTCTTGCAAGTATTCTTGCCGCGCGTTGGAGTTAAACGACGCGTCCGACAAGTCGCCGCCTCCCGGTTTTCCGACGTCGTTCGGCGCGGGCGGCAAATGTTCTTGCGACAAATCGATCTCGTTCTTATTTTTTCCCGCGTCCCCCGCGTCGAACGAGCGCGACACGTCGAGACTTTCCGTTGGACGTCTTCTATCGTCGAAGGTCGGTCCGTAAGCCATTTCCTTCTCCTCTTCTTTTTCTCTCTTTCCGGTAATAAAAAGCGCAAAAAATTCCGCGACGTAAATCGCGACGAACGCGCGAGCGCGGCGCGCCCGCCGTCCAAGCGTTCTCCGTCCGCGCCGTCCGACGAGCCGAAACCTCCGGACGACGCGAACAATCCACACGCCGTTCCCAACGGGCCAAGCGCCCTCGACGCGTTCGACAATCGCCTCCGTTCTCCGTTCCTTCGCTTTACGCGGCGTCTTCGCCGAGCGCGCGCAATTGCCCGCTCGACGCTCAAAATCCGCGCGAACCGGTCGCCGTCATTTGCGACAGAACCGTATTCGTCAAACGCGCCAAGTCCTGCGCTTCCGCCTCCGTTTCCTCGGAAAACTCCGCGACGATCTTCCGGCTCCCCGACGAATCGGACGCGATTTCTTCGCCGAAAATCCAATTTCGCGGTTTAAAATAACGTATTACCATCGTTCGCCGCCAACTATCCCCAAGTATCTTTTGAGCGACGACGCTCCAAAGTCCCGCGCCCCGTCCCGGCCAAATACTCGCCGGCCAACACGACCAACGAATCGAAACGTTCGCGACCCGACCGACCGGCTTAACCGTCAGCGCGACGACCGCCAGCTCGCCCCTTTTCACCGTCTCTTTCAACGCCAAGACGACCCGCGCCTTTCCCGTCGCCGCCTTGTGATTGTCGCCCCGCGTCAGCGCGACGTCGCCGCCGGTCGTTTCGTAAAACTCCGCGACGAAAGCGTCGAGGAACGCGTCGACGTCGTTCGTCGGTATCGACGTCGACATTACCGTCGTTTCGGTATCGTAAGGCGTCCAAACCGGCATAACCGGCAAATCGGCGAAGCGCGTCGGCTCCGTCGCGAACGCCTTCTTATATGCCTTCGCAAATTTCTTGCTAAGCGACTTGCAACGACTACGCCCAATGCGATACGGAAGCGACAATAAATAGTGAGCGCAACAAAAAACCAACGCGGCGACGCAAGCGATCTCAGTCGGCAGATCGAAGGCATTCGGGTTGGCTAGGCCCTGAAGTAAGACTACTCCCA
>JAFYVO010000245.1 GCA_017549085.1 Thermoguttaceae bacterium | reverse complement strand
GAAACGGGGGCGAGCGCCGGTTGCCGCGAAGCGGGATCGTCGGTTGTCGGCGAAACGACCGGCGGCTTGCCGTCGGCGGGAAGAGGCGGTTCGTTGGTTGTCGGCGAAACGACCGGCGGGGTCGTTCCGAGCGTCGACGGCGCGGGGACGGACGTTCCGCTTCCTTGCGTCGGCGCGGCGTTCGAGCCCGACGTTTGCGGGAGCATTTGAATTTCCCCCTCCGCGACCATCGGCTCCAAGGTGTTCCGGGTTAAGTAAAATCCGAACGTCTGCGAAACGCTGGGCGCGAGATTGTCGATTTTCCAAACAACGCGACCGTTTTCGATTTTTTCCGGAGCGACCTCGCCGCGAACGAACGTCGTGTTCGGCGGAAGACGAAGAATTAAGTTGGCGGAACCGGAAAAATCGGAATTGTTGGTGATTGTCGCCGTTCCTTTAAATTCGGAGCCGACGGCGACGTTCGGCGGCAGGTCGAGTTTGACGCTGATCGGCGCCGATTGCGTCCAAGCGAGCGCGAAGGTCGTTTTTTCGACCGGCGTCGACTTTTGGTCGCCGTCGGCCGGACGGAAGACGGTCGCGGAAACGCGAGCGTAACCGGCGTTCCCGTCCTTTTGCCGGATTTGAACGTAAGCGTTTCCGTCGGCGTCGGTTAACGCGTCGAAAACGCGAGCGTTGTTCGGGCCGAGGACGACGTCGCCGGAGACCGCTTCGTATCGAACGATCCAACCGGGGCGCGGGTCGAGATTGGAGCGGCGACGAACGGACGTCGCGACGGTCGCCGTCGAACCGATCAGGAGCGCTTGCGATTTCGGGAAGCGGAACGCCGCGTCGATCCAATGAATTTCGGCGGAGGCTTTGCGTCGTTCCCAATTGTCGATTGAATCGGAGAAAACGAAAACGGAGCTGGTTCCTTCTTCCTGCGATTGAACGCTCGCCCAAGTTTGACCGCGGAGGATGGCAACGTCGTCGAGCGGCGTTTCGGTGCCGCGGTGAATCCGCCAAAGTTTGTCCGTCGTTTCGGTCGTCAAGTAACGGTCGTCGACGCGCTTTTTCGTTTTGCCGCTTAGATTAAGGCAACAGGAACCGTCGTCCGGATTGGCCGCTAAAAACGTTCCGACGCCGTTGAGGCTCCATTCGATCTTTTCGCCGACGCGCATATACGTCGAATCTTCCCCGACGAAACTGGCGACCAAAACGATTTCGGTTCCGATCGGCGCCGCGATCGAACTCGGTTCAAGAACGACGACCGGCCCCGGCCCCGGGAGTTTTTTCGGGAAAAGAACGCCGCCGTTCGGACGCTGCGTCGCCCAAACGTAATCCTTCAAGTCGACTCCGTCGGCGCGCGCTTGGGCGAGTTCGCTTGCGGTCGGTTCCCAAGGGTTTTTGCGTTCGCTCGACGCGAGCGCCGCTCGGTTGACGATTTCCCGTTCCTCGCTCGACGAAAGGCGTTTAACTTCCGATTTATCCTTCGGGGCTAAGAAGCAAACGTCGTTTAAACAGGAGTCTTTTAGGAAACTGTCGGAGCTGGCGCAACCGAGCGTCGCGACGGCGCAAAGGAGCGTCGCGCCAAAAATCGACGCGAACGAACAAACGGCGCCGCGCGGGGCGCGTTGGAAAGGGAAAAGCGTCGGCATAAGTACGTCGGGGGATTTAAGGGGAACGGGACGGGCGAAACGGACGGAGGAAACGGCGCGCCGTCGACGCCGGAAAAACGGAACGGGCGTTTCAACCGGAACGCTTGTTAAAACCGTTTTACTTTATTATTTTACCCGCTTTTTCTAATTTGACAAAAAATATTCTCGATTTTTTCTCAAGTTTTAACAAATTTTTGTCGAGCGTCGGCGTTGCAACCGTTACCGTCGCCGCGTCGACGAGGAAAAAACGACGACTGGCGAATCGATAAACGGAAAACGTTGTAAAAATATAAAATTGTTTGATTGTCGCTTAGGGGGCGACGTTAGTTTTTGCGCGTTTTGCCTAATTTGCGTTTTCTTGCGCGTCGCCCGTCGATGGGGAGCGTCGACGGGGCGGCTCGATAAAATTTCGACGCGGGGCTTTTTTTTTCGCCGAACTCGCTTATATTAATAAGGAGAAAATCGACGCCGCCGACGGTCGAAGCGCCGGGCGGTTTTTCCCGCGAACGTCCTTTGAACGAACGAAACGAAAATGCCGACGAAAGAAAACGCCGCTGAAAATTTAATTCCCGTCGAAACGCCGAGCGCCGAACCGGCAAATAATCCCGCCGTCGAGAGCGCGCCCGTCGCGACCGACGCGCTTTGTCCGCTCGAATCGCCTGAAAAGCCGGCGTCCGTCGTCGCGGTCGAGAAGTTGGTCGCCGAGATCGCCGCTCGTCCGGACGCTCCGGCGCCCGGTTGGACGTTCTCGGTCGCGTCGCTCGGGTGTCCGAAAAACTTGGTCGACGCGGAGACGATGGTCGGGCGTTTGGCCGCGTTGGGGGGCGAAATGACGCCGGACGCGGAGAACGTCGACGTTTTCCTCCTGAACACCTGCGGGTTCCTCCGCTCCGCTCGCGACGAAGCGGCGGAGTTCATCGCCGAGGCGGTCGCGGAAAAAGGAGCGGGGGGCGTTCGCTTCCTGCTGGTTTCCGGTTGCGCGGTCGTTTCGGACGGCGAAGAGTTGGCGGCGCGCTTCCCGGAAGTCGACGCTTGGCTGAGTCCGTTCGACGAAGCGAAGATCGTCGACGTCGTTTGCGAACTCTTCGCGCAAGAAGGCGAAACGAAGGCGCATTGCGTCGAAACGGAAGCGGAGGAGACGCCGCTCGTCGTCGCGCCGTCGCGTTTCCTTTATACGCCGTCGCGGAATTTGACGCTCGACGATTCGCTTCGAACGCCGTTGACGTCGCCGAACGTCGCTTATTTGAAGATCGCGGACGGTTGCGACCGGTTTTGCACTTACTGCGCGATTCCGAAAATTCGCGGGCGGTTCGTCAGCAAGCCGCTCGAAGCGATCGTCGACGAAGCGGAGCGGCTGGCGGTCGCGGGCGTTCGCGAACTCGTTTTGATCGCGCAAGAAACGACGTTCTGGGGGAGCGACCTCTTCGGCGAGCCGCGTTTGGCGCAATTGTTGGCGACGCTCAAGGAGAAAAACTGGTTCGACTGGATTCGCGTCCTTTATACTTACCCGCAACATTGGGGAAGCGATTTGACGTCGCTTTACCGAATGGAGGCGCCCGGAACGACGTCGATTTTGCCGTACGTCGACGTTCCGCTGCAACACTGCAATTCGGAACTGCTCAAAAAGATGAACCGCCGCGTCGACAAGGCGCAAACGGAAGACTTGTTGGCGCGGCTCCGCGAAGAGATTCCGGGGCTCGTCTTGCGAACGTCGTTGATCGTCGGTTTCCCGGGCGAAACGGAAGCGGCGTATCAAGAGCTGGTCGACTTCGTTGAAAAATGGAAGTTCGAGCGCGCGGGCGTCTTTGAATTCTCCGCGGAACCGGGGACGCCCGCCGCTTCGTTGGACGGGCAAGTTCCGGAAGAGATCAAGCGTCGTCGACTTGAACGTCTTTGCGCGAAACAAGAGCGAATTTCGCGTCGTTTCGCTCGGAGCTTTATTGGGCAAACGGTCGACGTGATGCTCGACTCGCGCGGCGTTTCGGACGGCGGGACGACGATGCGCAACGTTTGCGTCGGGCGGACGTACGCGGAGGCGCCGGACGTCGACCCGTTGGTTTACGTTACCGGGCGGGACTTGGAGGTCGGGAGCGTTGTTCGTTGCGAAATCGTCGACGCGCAGGGGCTCGATCTGATCGCGGTTCCGGTCGACCCGGAGAAGATTTTCGTTTCGAAGGACGAGCGCCGAATCGCCGCCGAACGCGAAGAAGCGGCGCGCGCTCGCGAACTCGGGTTGGAACCGCCGAAAAAAGCGGCTCCGAAAAAGACGTCGAACGGTCCGAAAGGCGGCAAGGGCGGCGACTGGAAAAAGGGCGGCGGCAAAGGCGGTAAAAACGGCGGTTGGAAGAAGGGCGGCAAAGGCGGCAAACCCGGCGGCTGGAAAAAAGGCGGCGGCAAAAGCGGCAAGTCCGGCAACGCCGAATGACGCTTTTCTCGACCGGTTGAGAGGAAACAAATTGACGTTTAACCGGTCGACGGTTCGCCGGGCGGCGGCCCAAGCGTTCGTTTACCGAACCGCCGACGGCTTTGGGGCTTGGCGGAAATATAATCGTCTTAGCGTAAAACACTGAAAACAAACGGATTCGCAGCAATTGGAGAGGCGCCTAACCCGGCGTTCCTCAACGCGGCGAATCCGTTGTTGTTTCTTGACGAATAAAAATGATTTAACGAATTTATTTTGCGGACGGCTTCGTCGGCAAGGGGTAGGGTTCGAAATCGGTCGGGTGCAAACGCGGATAACAAAACTTCCAATGGTCTTTTTTAACCATTTTAATTCGCCCTCTTATGAAAACACAAAGTCCTTGGGGCGGAATCTCGGCGTATATTCCCAGTTTCTCGATAAAAAGTTCACAACTATATCCCCAGGAACCAAGATGAATTTTGTAGCGTTTTTGGCGTTGTTTATCAACAAACGAAGACGGCTGGAGATGGCAAACGCCGTTGAAATCACCGTCGTATTCCCGCTCTTCAAGCGACGCTTCGGGAAATTCAGGGTTGGGAAGAACAATATTGTTAAGTTGAAGGCGATCTGAATAGATAGCGCCCTCAATCCAAACGCAACTTTCCGGCGTCGGCGGCGCGGCGAATTGTTCCTCCGTTACTTGGACGATGAACGAGCCGCTTGCGGAAACGAAGCGGAAAAAATATTTGACGGGAACGCAAGTTGTTTGCGTTTCAGTTTCTTCAAACTTAGCGAAGAGACGAAAATTAAGCGGTTTTAAACTCATCGTCAAACTCTTTAAATTAAGTGAAGCGGCTTTTAACGGGCGTTTCGCGCTTCTTCTTCGCAACTTGCGGCGTAAAGGGCCGTCGCGGCGAAGAGAATGCGAAATAAGATTGTTGCGAGGCCGTACCCGAACGCCGCGAGTAAAAAAAGTAAGATAAGTCCGCCGCAAAGATAAAGCGTTTCTTTGTAAAACGGCTCGCCGATCGCTTTAAAGACCTCGACGATCGCCGGAAAAACGTTTCCGACAAAATAAACGAGCGCGCCGATAACGAACGCAACGTCGAAAACTGCGAGAAAACCGCGTCCCCATTTGACCCAATACTCAAGTTTTGCGGCGCGAATCGCTTTGAGACTTTTGCCGGAGGAAGACGGCGCAACGCGCGGAAAAACGATGGGGTTTTCGGGAGCGAACGAATTAATTTCCGGAGAAATCGGCGGGGATTGCGGCGTTGCGTCGTTTGCCGAAACTTCGGGAAAGCTCGGGGTTTCCGGCGGTTCCGGCGTCGCGATTTGCGGGAAAACAAGCGGTTGCGGCTCGTCTTGCGTCGACGGAAGGCTCGGCGTTTGAGGCGTTTGCGACGGTTCAAAGACGGGCGGTTCCGGGGGCGTCGGGAACGACGAGAAAACGGGCGGTTCCGGGGGCGTCGGGATCGACGGAAGGTTCGGCGGCTCCGGCGTTTGCGTTTGCGCGGCGGCGAGTTCGGCGAAGATCGGTTTCAGCGCGGGAACGTTTTTCGCTTTGCCGCGTTGGCCGCCGATTTCGAGGAGCGTCGACGGTTGAACGACGCCTTGACGAACTAACTCCTTCAATTCGTCGAGGTTGACCGTTCGCGTTCCAGTCGGGAGTAAAACGTTGATTTGCATCGATGAAGTCCTTGCGTTGGGGGCGATTGAGGAGTCCGCGCGTTTTAAGGGCGGGTCGCGACTTTGCGGCGGAAATTTTTACTTTTTACTTTTCCGTCGACAACGGCGAACAAACGACGGCGCGAACGACCGAACGGCGGCGCTCGCGTCTAATTCTTAAGAATAATTCCGCCCAACGCGGCGTCAAGTCGACCTATCCCAGCGGACGTCCCGCCTAACGAAAAAAAATGAAATTTTTCAAAAAATTATCGAAAAAAGGAGCGCGGAGAAAAAAAGAAACGTTCTTTTGATTGTTTAAATATTGTCGCGTTAATCTTGGTTTGGGCAAACAACGGGCGAGGCAAGGCGGGCCGGGCGGTTGAGTTGCGTCGCTCTTTTGAAAAAATTGAAAAACGTTTGATTTTGTGGCGAAAAACGTCGGTCAGCGCGCGTTGAGGGGAACGAGCGCCGCCGACGGCGATAAGACGGCGAAACAACTGAAAGAAGCAAAATCGTCGAAGCGACCGGAAGGCCCGAGACGGTCGAGACGCCGCGAACCGCCGGGACGCCGAGACAGTCGAAGCGCCGAAAGCGCCGAACGTCCGAGACGGTCGAAGGGGCCTAAACCGCCGGAACGCCCGAAACGGTCGAAGGGCCGGAAAGCGTCGAGACGGTCGAAACGCCGCGAACCGTCGGAACGTCGAGACGCCAAGACGGTCGAAACGCCGCGAATCGCCGGAACGTCGAGACGGTCGAAGGGGCCTAAACCGCCGGAACGCCCGAAACGGTCGAAGGGCCGGAAAGCGCCGAGACGGTCGAAACGCCGCGAACCGCCGG
>JAFYVO010000244.1 GCA_017549085.1 Thermoguttaceae bacterium | reverse complement strand
TAATCAACGTCGACGACTAAAGAACGGCGCCGCGTCCCGATTCCGAGAAGCGACGTCGTTCTCTTTATTTCCAGTCGTTCGACGTCGCGCCGCGTTCGACGCGATTCGGTCGAGCGGCGCGTTTTACGGCGACGTTACCCGAAATTATTCGGCGTCGGCTTCCGCTTTTTCGTCGGCGGCGACTTCTTCAGCCGGAGCTTCGAATTTGCGCGATTCGAGTTCTTTGACGCCTTCGACGACCGCGTCGGCGAGGTACGACATAATCAAATCGATCGAACGGATCGAGTCGTCGTTGCCCGGAATCGGGAGATCGACTTCGTCCGGGTCGGAGTCGGTGTCGATGAGCGCGATCGAGACGACGCCAAGTTTGCGCGCTTCGCGGACGGCGTTCTTTTCTTTGCGCGGGTCGACGACGACCATAACGGCCGGGTAGCGGTTCATGTCGCGGAGACCGTTCAAGTTGCGGTACATCTTGCGGTATTCGCGCGCCAAGGACGCTTGCATTTTCTTCGAGTAGGTCGAAAGCTCTTCGCCGTTGATGATGCGTTCGAGTTCTTCGAGGCGCTTCAGGCGGCTGCGAATCGTGTTGAAGTTCGTCAGCGTGCCGCCGAGCCAACGTTCGGAGACGTACGGCATGCCGCAACGTTGCGCTTGGGTCGCGATCGTTTCGGAGGCTTGACGCTTCGTACCGACGAAGAGGATCAGGCTGCCTTCGGCGGCGACTTGCTTCAGGTATTTACGAGCGCGGAGAACGCCGCGGACCGTTTCGCGAACGTCGATGATGTGGATCAGCTTGCGGCGCCCGTAAACGTACGGGCGCATTTTCGGATTCCAGAGGCTCGCGCGGTGCCCGAAGTGAACGCCGGATTCGATCAAAGCTTTAATGGAAAGAGGAGCGTCGGCCATTTTTCTTCCTTTCTCGTCGTCGTTCGGCACATCGTTACGAAGCCGCTCGCGCTGCGCGAACGCTCCCAAATCGACGTTTAGACGACGCGATTCAAAACGTTAAAGTTAGTTCGACGAAATCTCCGCCCATTAATTAATAGGGGCGAAAACGTTCGTCGCGTCGGTTTTTCTCAAACAACGCGAACGCTCGAACCGACGCGAGCGCCGCGGCGCCGTTCGCCCGCTCCCGACGAGGTCGGAAACGAAACCTAAACGGCGAAACTTATTTTTCGCGATTTTACCTCAATCGCCGTCTTTCGTCAACGGGCCCCCCGCCCTTCGCGCGACGATTTTTTAGATTTTGCGTCTTTTTTTCCACGCCGCCCCCTTTGCCCCGCACGGTCGCGACGGTCGCGACGATTTTAACGGCGCCCTTTTTCCCAACGCGTCAAGAAAAGAAAATACGCGGAGTCTCTTGCGAAACTCCGCGTTTCCGGTTAAGGTATCGGTCGCGAACCGTCGCCGCGTTGCTCGGCGGCAACTACGAACGCGTCAAACGTCGATCATTTAAAGTCGTTCGGGCTGACGCTCAGGTTAACCATATTGTACAGCATATTGAACCAGAGTTCAACCGGCGTGTACTCGACCAAAATAACGTCGTTCGGTTCGATCAAGATACGTTGCGACGGGTCGCGCAGCATCTCTTTTTGTTTGATTTGAATCGCGTACTGTTTGCCATTAACCTCGCGAAGGACGAGGATGCGGCTCGCCGGAATCAGGCTTCCGACGCGGCTCGAAGAGTTCGAAGCCGAGGCGCCGGCGGAGGCGCCGATGGTGCCGCCCGCGGTCGCGATCGCGCCCATCACGTCGAGGTCGTAGTCGCGCGGAATCGGGTAGACGCCGCCCTTGATGAGACCGCCGGTGTAGTAAACTTCCGCTTCGCGGGATTGGATGTAAACCACGTCGCCGTCGTACAGGGTAACGTCTTCCGACGTGAGTTGCGGCGGTTCTTCGTTCGGGCCGACGCGCAACGGAATACGAACGATCCCGAGTTCGGAGCTAAGGTCGGTGATCGCGCCGGTCGCGTTGTAGCGGTCGGCGACTTGGCTTTGCGCGTAACCGACGTCGAGGTCGCCGCTCATATAGTCGGTCTTGCTGAATTCTTCGCTGTAGGCTTTGCGGAGAATGACGACTTCGTTCTTCGCGTTCAAGCCCGGAAGCCCGCCGGTTTGGCTCAGCGCTTCCAAAACGTCGTTGCGGTACGCCGGCAATTCGAGCGAAGTCGCGGCGCCGCGGTTCATCCCGGCCATATACGCCGCGCCTTTGCCGCCCATCGCCGCCATACTCGACGTCGTGCGCATATCGTCGCTCGCGACGTCTTCGCGGATAACCGTGACGTGATACGTGCGGCGCTTAATCATCGAGACCGAGATGTTCGCGTCGGCGCGGACGATTTGACGCTTCAAGGTGTACGCGGCGCGAATCGCCTCTTCGGCTTGCACGAGCGTCATCCCTTCGACGTAAATCGGTTCCGGAAGCATCGGAAGCGAGAGCGTACCGTCGGAGCGGACTTGATACGGGTACCCGGAAGCCGGTCGGTCGGTCGTCGAAACGCCCGGGCCGATGTTGTGAATCGGCGGAGCTTCGTCGACCGCGCCGGTAATCCCGGCGATGTAAATGCCCAAAACGTCGTTCGGGCCCAAGAGTTCTTCGGCCGGTTTGTCCATTCGCAACTTCACGAAGTTGATTTGCTCCATTTCGCTACGAACGCCGCCGTGCACCATACTCTTAAAGTATCCGGCGGGACCGGTCTGACTGTTCGGACTACTGACGCATCCGCTAGTCGTCGCGCAAACCAATAAACACGCCCAAAACGCCTTTATTGTTTTTTTCATTGTTATGTGTCCTTACATCTCAAATCGAGCGTTCGCGGCCCGATTCACACCGATCCTTACCTGCGGAAAGCGCGCTCGCC
>JAFYVO010000243.1 GCA_017549085.1 Thermoguttaceae bacterium | reverse complement strand
GCGCCAAATTTGACGGACGATTCCCTCGAACTGCTTCCAAATATGTTCCGGGCCGGTTCCGCCGTCGTTGACCGCGAACTCGACGAAAATCAAGTCCGGGTCGTGTTTTAGGACGTCTTGGCCCAAGCGGTAAACGCCGAGATCGCTCCCGGTGCCGCCGATCGCCGCGTCGACTTCGGAGAACTCCGAGTTCGGGAAAAGCTCCTTGAACTTCGCGAGCGTTTGGACGCGCCAGCCGGACGCCGCGGTGATCGAGCCGCCGAAATACGCGACGCGAACGGGGGCGCCCGATTCAACCTTGGCGAGGAAGTTCGGGATTCCGTCGCGGAAGCGTTCGAGCGCCGGCGTCGCGACTTTAAACTCCGGTCGCGCCGGAGTTTGCGTCGCGTCGGGAAGCGGGGCGGCGAAAAGACGCGGCGTCGCAAAATCGGCGCCGACGCCGGTTAACACGAGCGACCCGACGGCCGCGCTCAAAAATTCTCGGCGTTTCATTCGGAAAAACTCCTTGCGCTAAAATGTTGAAATGACGGAAGATAAAAGAAAACCGCCGTCGCTTCGGAAGACGAAACGGCGGCGGGCAAGGGGAAACGGTTAGTCGCGGTAAAGTCGGCGCGACTCGATGTAATCGGCGACGACGTCCGGAGTTAGGAAGCGGACGCTTCGGTTGGCGGCGACGCGTTGTCGGATCGCCGTCGAGGAAATTTCGAGCGCCGGCATCTCGACGACTTGACGACGGAACTCCTCGATACGCTCCGGCGACGCGATTTCGCGGAACAGGTCGAAGTCCGGGGGCGGAAAACCGGCGCGGCGGGCGACAATCAGCGACGCGAGCCCGCAAATTTCTTGCGGACGAACCCAGCGCGGCAGGTCGTTGAACGTCTCCGAACCGACGATCAAAAAGAGTTCGTCGTTCGGGTAAGTTTCGCGGTAATAGCGGAGCGTGTCGGCGGTGTAACTCGTGTTCGGAGAATCGATTTCGTATCGGCCGACCTCGAATTCCGGGTAAGGCGCGACCGCCGCTTCAAGCATCGCGAATCGGTCTTCGCCGCTCGTTCGGACGTTCTTCTGGTGCGGCGGAACGCCCAACGGGAGGAAAACGACGCGATCAAGGCCGATTTCGGCGCGCGCCGTCTCCGCTAAAAGAAGGTGCCCGAAGTGAACCGGGTCGAAACTGCCGCCGTAAATCCCGCGTTTCATTGGGTTGCGCTCCTAAAAGTAACGTCGGAAAGGGAAAAGCTCGGGGGAAACCGAGGGGAAAGCGACGCGTCGCGCCGGAGAGCGAACGCCGAAAACGAACGCTCTCCGACGACGAAGAGGAAACGGCGGCGGGACGGTTTGACGTCGGTTAAACGCCGCCGTTTAAGGGGTTGCGACGTTTGATCAGTCGGGGATGATCAAGCGCGAACCGCCGGTCGACGGGCCGGAGTCGGAACCGGGCGTCCAGAGTCCGCTCGATTTTTCCTCTTGAGCCGGCGCTTGCGGCGCTTCGAACGGCGACGGCGCGCCGCCGAGCGGGGAACCGCCTTGCATTTGCGCTTGACGACGGTACGCCGCTTCCGCTTGCGCTTGCATTTGCGCGGCGGAATTCAAACGAGCGAAGAATTCTTGCAGCGTTTGGACCGCTTGTTGGTCGTCTTGGTGTTCCGTGAAGACGTGTTGCGCCAATTCGCGGAGCTTGTCGTATTCTTGGCGATGGAAACGCGTCATGAACTCAAGAACGTTCCATTGCGCGTCCGATTGACCGACCGACGTCGCGTACTCGGACGCTTCGGCGATCAGGGCGAGCGCTTTGTCCGAATCTTGCGCCAAAACGGCGGCGTCGACGACGGCGGAGTAGGCGATCGCGCGGGCTTCGTACTCCATTTCGCCGCTCGGACGGTTCAACGTTTCGCGAGCGAATTTCTCCTTAACGTCGCGAGGCGCGACAAGGTTCGCGATTTGAAGGAGTTCGACGAGCGCGTCGGTGCGGAAGTTTTCGACCGCGAGACGGCCCCAACGCCAAAGCGGAACGCGACGGAAGAAGTCGAGCGTCTCCTCTTTCGACGCGAACGAGGCGGGCGGAACGATCGGTTGCGGCGCGGAAAGACCGGCTTTCGTCCGCAAAACCGACATAACTTTGTCGGCGAATTCCGGCGTGAAGGTCGAACCGACGACGCGAACCAAGGCTTCGACGCGGCGCGAGCCGTTCGGGGCGGTCAGCGTTTCTTTCGGAGAGACGCCGCCGAGAATCTTGTACGCGTGTTCGAACCAATTGTCGGCGAAGACGTTAAGGTGTTCGTCGAAGAGCGCTTCGATCGTCGCTTGCGAAATTTGGGCGCCGTCGCGGAATTGGAAACGCGGCGTCGATTCGTTCGTCGTCCAAAGGACGGTCGTCGTTTCTTGCGGTTCTTCCGATTCGAGCGGCGGAAGGGCGCCAAGGATTTCGGTCAACGCCGCTTCGACGCGAGCCGTTTCGCTCGGGAGCGCGTACGTTTCGATTCGCGCTTCGCGGTCGGTTTGCTTGCCGAAGAGGAACGCGAAGGCAAATTGCGTCGGAACTTCCGCGAGCGTAAGGTTTTCCGTCTTTTCCGAGAGCGGGCCGGTCAACATGTTGAAGGTCGCTTTCGGCGGAACTTCGAGGTGAGCGACGGCGGCGCGGAGACGCGGATTCGCGAGCAAAATGCGGGACGAGAGGATTTTTTCGAACGCGGCGTCGAAGTCGGCGATCGTGTAAACGCGCTTGACGGTCGTTTCGACGTCGTCCCAAGTCGGAACGGCGCGGAGAAGTTGGAACGTCTCCATATCGATCGCGTCTTCTTCGTCGACGTTCGGCGCGGCGAGGTAGCGTTCAATGTAGGCGCGCCCGACTTCCTCTTCGGCGAACCAAAGGACGAGAATCCCGAGGTTGCGGAAGAGATTCGGCCAGCTTTCGCCGAGCGGAAGGAGCGATTCGAGGATCGCGCGCCCCTTTTTCCAGCAACCGCGAGCGATCAGGCGCACCGCTTCGTCGTATTCGGCTTTTTTCTCGAAGTCGGCGGGCGCTTCGAGGTCGAAAACTTGCTCTTTCAGCATCAACGGAACGTTTTCGGCGCCGAGGCAGCGATAGAGG
>JAFYVO010000242.1 GCA_017549085.1 Thermoguttaceae bacterium | reverse complement strand
TGCGTTGGCGGGGGCGACGTTCGATTGGAGCGCGGTTTCAGCGTCTTGGGGGCGAGCGGACGAACGCGACGCTCTTAACGGCAAAAAAAACGCAAAAAATTTGACAAAATTTCTTTTTTTGAAAACCAACGCGTTTTCTCAGTCGTCTTCTTGGTGTAATGAAGAAGAATCGCTCGGCCGCCGCGACGGTTGCGCTTGGAAGGAGCGTCGCCCGAAAAGCCGAACGGGAGCCGATTCGACGGCTCGCGACGCCGTTGCGGCGCGGTTTTTAGCGGGTCTTTGAAAAGTTTGAATCTTGTTTGATTGGGAGCGTCGACGCTTTCGTCGTCGCGTAAAGGTCGATTTTCAAGGAGAAACGGACGATGAAACGGTTTAGGAAACGAAGTCGAGGGGGCGGAAGCGGCGCGACGGCGCTTTGTCGCGCGGTTGCGTTCGGGTTGGCGGCGTTACTTGGCGTCGCGACGGTCGCGAGGACGGAGGAAAAAACGAACGTCGGCGACAAAGAGACGCAAGCGCAAACGTCGGCGGATTCTGCGATTAAGGAAGACGATTCGCGGCGCGTTTACGTCTTTTTGAGTGGAGGTTCCGATAACGCGGCTTGGAAGCGTTGGAACGACGAGGCGCTCGCGCTCGAAAAAAAGAAGAGGGAAGAAGGCGTTCTAAACCGTTATAACGCCGAAGAAAACGAAAAGATCGCCGAGGAGCGAAAGGCGTTTGAGGAGGAGCGGAAAAAGCGGGCGCAAGAAACGCGGCGTCGCGATTGGCGACAAACGCTCGAAGAAGACCGACGGAACGCTAGCGAACGAGCGGAAGCCCGACTCGCGGACGAGGTCGCGGCGGAGTTGGAACGCGACGTTTTGCCGCAAATTGAAGTCGATTGGGAAGCGGTAAGTCTCGACGGCGCGACGATTAGCGACGAGAAGAAGTTGTACCGCCCGATTCATATCGACTTTGTTGGGAACGACAAGAAAGGGGAACCGCCGTTTTACTCGAGTTGGCGGTTCGGGATTCCGGCGACGTTGGCCGACGTCAAGCGGACGAAAAGTTGGCGCGAAAAACGCCTTAAGGGCGTCGGGCTCGACTGCGCGCTTCCGGGGGAATCGTTCGTCGGTTGGACGTTCGAAAATTGCCGATTCGGTTGGCGGGAAAAGCCGTTTATGTCGTTGCGTTTCAATACTTGCGATTTTACCGACGCGGAGATTAGCGGCGATTTTTGGCTGTCCGGCGCGATTACGTTCGAGCAATTCGCGTCGACGCGAACCTTCAAAGAGGGCGCGACGGGCGAGAAAAACGGAAGCGAGGATAACGGCGAAAACGTCGCGAAACGCCCGAACGCGCCGCGGCTTCAGTTTAATTTCGCCGTCGACGGTTGGGAGTTCGGCGCGCTCGAAAACGTTCGAACGACGCCGTTTAGCGACGGGCAAGGGCGTCTGCAGGTTTGGCCGGGGACGGCCGAGAGCGCTTGGAACGATCGGGGTTATCGGGACGATCCGATTTTGGGCGAATTAGCGAGGAAAGCCGATCCGAGTTCGGGGTTAACGATTCCCTTCGAACGCTTTCCGGCGGACGCGGCGACGGGGAGGATTTGGCGCAACTCCCAATATTACAAGGATAAGAGCCTTGCCGGCGTCGCGTTTTGCGGTTGGCTCAACGGCGGCGATTTCTCCGATTTCGACTTGACGAACGCGGTCGTTTTCGCGCCGAACGCCAACCTCGGCTTCAAACTCGACGGCGCGACGATCGCCGGACTTCGGGTCGTCGACGGGCGCGGGAGCGAAGGCGCGATTACCAAAGAAGCGCTTTACTCGACGAAAAGCTGGAAACAAAAGAAGTTGCGCGGCGTCCGTTTCACTTCGGCGTTCGACCTGCGCGGCGCCGATTTCTCCGGTTGCGACTTGACCGACTCTTATTTCGCGACGTCGCTCGAAGGCGCAAACTTCGACGGCGCGACGATAAACGGTTGCCGTTTCGAACGTTGGTGTTGGTCGGACGCGCCGGAAGGGGACGATTTGTCGCAAAGTCCGTTGACGGTCGAACTCCTCGAAAAGACGAGGAACGGACGCAAAGCGAAAGAAGACGAGAACTTGGCTTGGCTCCTTGGCGTTTGGTTCCCGGACGAGGTTCAAAAAGCGTTCGACCGCCGCTTTTTCGAGTCGCTCCCCGGTTTTGCGTTTAAGGACTTTTCCGGTTCGACGCTCCGTTTCCGCGATATGAGCGGTTGGGACTTAAAAGGTTTCGATTTAAGCGGTTGCGAAATTATTACGTCGTCGCTCGAAGGCGCGGATTTGACCGGCGCGACGATCGACGGGGCGACCTTTACGCAACTCGTCGGGGAAAAACGGATTAACGAACCTCAAACGTTGAACCTTTCTCGGCTGAAAGTCTTCTTGACGGGAGCGCAACTCGCGTCGACGACGAATTACGAACGCGACGATTGGCGCGGCGTCGCGTTGAATGGAAAGCTCGATTTTACCGGCTTTAAGTTCGGTAACTGGAAGGGCGCGCGGGTTATGCAATACGGCGGGTTCGAAGGCGCCGACTTTACCGACGCGGAAATTTACGGCGTTTTTCATTCGACGTATCCGCGCCCGGAACAAGTCGAGAAAACGCGGACGTTTAAGGAAGGTCGCTTGAATTACGACGACTTTTTCTATTCGAAAAGGGAAGTCGCGGAATTGCAACGTCGGTACGCGCTCTTGAAAGAGAAGGGCCCGGAAGCGTTGCAGGCCGAAGACGACGCGTTGGAAGCGGCGCAGAACGATAAACGGGTCTTTTACCTTTATATCAAAGACCCCCGCGACGACGCGTCGAGCGAGAACGCGCAAGTCAAGCCGGGACGTCCGTTTCCTTGGGGGATTGGCGGCGACGTTGAAGCGCGAATGATCGCGTTCGACTTTGAAGTCAACCGCGCCGTTCGCGAAGCGCGGTATTTGGCGCAAAAAAACGACGACGGAACCTTCAAGCGTTATTGCGACGAAGAAAAAGCGAAGGGCGCGACCGACGCCGTCGCGAAGGCGAAAGCGACGGAGCGTCTTCAACGCGAGCTGGAGCCGAGCGAAGCGCAAAAAGTTCGGAACGGGTTTATTGAGAATTGGAAAAACGCAAGTCTTAACGGCGCGACGATTTCCGACGTCAACGGTTTGCGCGTCGAGGGGAGCGACCGACTCGTTTTCGGCGTCCCGACGCCCTACTATTACCTTGCGCGGACGATCAACTGGCGCGACAAAAGTTTGAAGAACGTTCGGTTCCTCGGCGGCTTTAAACCTTCCGATTTCGAAGGTTGGACGCTCGAAAACTGCGAATTTCTCGAATCGCCGAACGCAAACGCGAACGCGGCGTCGTCCGCTAAGTAAACGCGCTTGACGACCGCGCAACCGACGTCGAGCGGAGGGCGGGAACGCGCTTCGTCGGCGTCGGTTGGCGGCGTTTCTTTGATTTTTTCTTTTAAGCGCCGATTTTCTAACGTCGGCGCGTTTGATTTTGTTGAAATCTGTTTGAAAACAGCGTCTGCGCCGCAACGACGGCGAACGGGCGGTCGCGGGCGATTTTAACGGTCGAGCGTTAAGCGGGCGGCGGGCGATTTTAACGATCGAGCGTTAAAACAAAGGGCGGAATTTTCGAAAAACGACTCGCGGGCTCTTGCAATCGGCGCGCCGAACCGGTATATTCTTATTAATATTAACGACGGCGGCGATTCGGCGTTTGCGAACGTCGGGACGGACTTGCGGCTCGGCGTTTGCGAGCGGAAAGGCGGCGTCGACTCTTCAAAGCGCGATAAACGGCGCGAAATTCAATGAAAGGAACGGGAAATGAAGCGTTTATTCGGACGGAAAACCGGCGTCGGGCTCTTTTGCGCGTTGGCGGCGGCGCTTTGCTGCGTCGGCGCTCCGGCGAACGGCGACGATTCGGCGAAAGTTAAGGGCGACGATTATTGGGTTTACTTCGGCACGTCGACCGGCGGAACGACGCCGGAAATGGACGAAATCGGCGTGAAGCGCTCCGAAGGGATTTACGTCGGGAAGTTCGACGCGTCGACCGGCGCCGTTTCGGACGTTCGACTCGCGATGAAAGCGAACAACTCCGGCTTCATCTCGACCGTTCCGGAACGCGACCTTCTTTACTTCGTCAGCTCCCGCGACCGAAACGACGGCGGCGAAAATGTTTACGCTTGCAAAGTCGACCCGAAAACCGGCGCTCTCGACGTCTTGAACTTTATGTCGAACGACGGCGCGGCGGCTTGCCACGTCGCGGCGCGTCCGGACGGAAAGTTCGTCGTCGTCTCGAATTACGTCAGCGGCGACTTCGTCGTTTACAAGACGAACGCCGACGGTTCGCTCGCCGCGCAAACCGCGAAATACGTCGGCAAGGGCTCCGGGCCGAACAAGCGCCGTCAAAGCCAACCTTACGGGCACGCCGCGTATTTCGCCGAGTCGAACGGCGTTTGGCGCGTCCTGATGTGCGACCTCGGCTCCGACAAGGTTTACGTCGCCCGGCTGAACGAAGAGACCGGCGCGCTCGAAGAAGAAACGAAGGTTCCGTTCCTGCCGCTTCCGCCGGGCGCGGGGCCGCGCCACCTCGACGTCGCGAACGATAAAGACGGCGGTTTGGTCGTTTACGTCTTGAACGAACTCGACTCGACCCTCGCCGTGTTCCGTCCCGATTTCGAAAAAGGCGACCCGGGGCGCCTTTGCGTCGTCTCGACGCTCGAAGAGAAATTCCGCGAAAAACTGACCGACGAAGAAACGCTCGTCGACGGGAAAGAATATACGTACGGTAATAAAACGGCGGAAATTTTCAAAGTTGCGCTCCCGAACGGCAAGACGGTCGTTTACGGAACGAACCGCGGGCAAAACACGCTCGTCGCGTTCGACGCGACCGAAACGCTCGCCGGGAAAGCCGGGGAAGAAGCGTTCCCGCTCGTTCAACGGATTTCGACGCAAGGTTCGTTCCCGCGGTTCTTTATGATCGACCCGACCGGCCGTTATTTGATCGTCAGCAACAAGAAAACCGGGACGTCGTTCGTCTTCGCGATCAACCAAGAAGACGGAACCCTCCAACCGACCGGCGCCGACGCGATCAAAATCGCTTGGGCGATGGCGGGCGGCTTTGTTCCTTGCGCCGAATAACGGCGGCGACCGTCGAGCGCGTAAAGCGTCGAGCGCGCAAGCTCGGCGTTTTACGCGCTCTTTGATTTTTTGAAAACTGAAACGATGGCGAAGAGCGGAGGCGAAACGAATGAGTAAAGCGGGGCAAATTTTGCGGGAAACGAAGCGTTTTGAAGCGTTGTTGGCCGAAAACTTCGACGCGCACGGGGCCGACTTGGCGGAAAAGACGAACGCGGCGGCGGGCGAGTTGCCCAAGGGGATCGTTGAAAAGCTGCTTTTTCTCGCTCGACTTCAAGCGCAAGCGCAGGCCGGGGAACGGATTAGCGCCGCCGACGCGAAACAGGCCGGCTACTGGATCGCGGCGGTTCGACCGTATCTCGATTACGGCGCGGCGCGGGGGCGGAGCGACCGGCTTCGTCGGGCGATCGGCTTGATCCTTTTCACGATCGCGGCTTACGTCCTATACCGCGTTTGGGAGCGTCGGCTTTAAGTCGCCGCGCGGCAAGCGCATAACGTTGAAAAGCGTTCCGGGGTTCGCGCCTCGGAGCGCTTTTTTTATTGCTCGGGGCGTTCGGTTAACGCGTCGCGGCGAAAAAAATTGCGCAGGTAGGACGCCTGGCGTCCTGCCTTGGGTTGACGTCGGAAATTTTTGGAAGGATAATAGCAAGGGAGTTGAGAGCGCGGCGTTCGAAAAGCGGCGACGTTCGTTTTAACGCAAAGAAAGCGGCGGACAAAATGGCGAGCAAATTGGAATATCGGGAAATTAAGGGGCGCGACGAGAAAATTCCCGTCTTTCGAAACCTTTCGCGGAGCGTCGTAAAGCGCGGCGCAGGCAAGATTTATTGGCGGATGAAAGGGACGGAGGAAAAGGGAATAGGCTGTTGGGACGACGTCGTTTGGCTCGACTGCGAAACCGGCGACGTCCGCTTCGGCGAACGCTTTGTAAGGGAAGGATGGAACGACGTTTACGACGACGAAATTGAGAGCGCGAAACGATGGAGCGAAACAAGCGACGAATATAAATATCCGAGCCGGATTGCGTATAAGCCCCCTTATTTCTCGGAGCCGTATTTCTTTACGCCGTCTGCGCCTCCGCCGTCCTGGAATCCGTTCGATAAAGAGTTTCGCTATTCCGACGAACCGTACGCTTATCTGCGCGCGCGGAAATTTTGGGATGCGTCCGTTCACGCTTGGCCGTTGGGCGTGTTGAGCGAATGGCGCGGGCCGGTCGACGAGATCGAACCGCGTTTGGCGGCGCGCTTGGCGGAGGCGGCGGAGTTCAACTTCGGACTCGGTTTCGACGGCCCGGAGGAGACGGCGGAAGACGACCCTTTTTTAAGGAACGCGAACGAAATCGTTCGGTTTTACGAGGCGCGGGAGGCGTTTTGTCGCAAAAAAGCGGAGGAAGAACGGAAAAACGCCGCCGACTCCGAAGACGAAAGCAAGTTTCAATATTGGGACGGCGAAGCGTTCGAGGATTGGCGCGCGGAAGAGAAGGCGAACGAAGAAAAAGACGACGAAAACCGTTTCGATTATTGGAGTAACGACGAGTTCGCGGCGCAGGAAAAGGGGAAATACGTCCCCAAAAAGAAGAAGGCGACGAACGAAAAAAAGGACGCGAACGAGAGCGAAGAAACCGACGAGAGCGATATACCGATTTACTGGAACGCCGCGGAAGTCAAGAAATTTTGGCGGTTTTGCCGAGACGGGGAAGTCGTTTACAAAGAACCGTTAAAAGTCTACTTCTATTGTTCCTCGTTGAAATTGGGAAAAGATTTCGACGAGTATTCGCTGGAAAGGTGGAAAGAGACGGAATCGTATTGGGCTCTTTCGAAAAGCGAGGAACGGCGGCGCGCGTTGACGCGTTGGTTCGATTTTTACGATAACTGGTGGTCTTCGGATAAAGCGCCGGTTTTTCTTGGGACGTTGAGGAATTTGGTCGCCGTCGCGAAGGCCGGAACGTCGGGGCAAGCGGCGGCGCCGAAGGAAGTCGAGTTGGAAAACGGCGAAATCGCGCTCGATTACGGAGCGGAGCGTTCCGACGCGCTTTCGGACGATTGGCGGGAGCGGCTGCCGTCGTTAATCGCTTTCCGTTACGACTGTTACCGCGCCATTTTCGATTCGGCGAAAACCGTTTACACGGGAATCGTCGGGACGCCGGTTCGCGAAATGAAGAAGCTCGAAGTTTGGGTTTCGCCCGGTTGCGATACGACGGAACTTTGCGCGGGGCGACCGTCGGGAGACGGCAAGCGGTTGAAATTGGGGACGGTCGCCGATTTTTACGAGCTTAAACGCGGCGAATACTGGGGGGCGGACGTGAAAAAAGCGAGAAAAATTGCGCGGCGAACCAAAGCGCGGCATTGGTTGGCGCGGGAAATCGAGCGGCGTTTGGAAGCGGCGTTGAAGGCGGAGAATTGACGCGTTGAGAGCGACGCGAAAAAGACGTTGATAAGATAATAAGGGCGAAAAGCGGAGCGTCGCGGCGCGGCGTTTCGGTTTTCGCTCGAAATTTTTTTTAACGTTTTTTCAAAAAAGCGCGAAAATTCTTTGACTTGCCGTTTAGCGTTTGATACAATCTATTTCACGGAAAGAGCGGCGTTTGCGAAATCGCCGACGTCGCCGATTTTATCGTTTCGCGTTTCGAGGCAAATTTAAGGAAACGCGGAAACGTTCTATTTTTTACTTCTAACACACGCGCGAGGTTGAGTTATGACAAAGCGTTGCGTTCGTTGGGGCGGGGGAGGAGGCAACTCCCGTCGAGGTTTCACGTTGGTCGAGTTGTTGGTCGTTATCGCGATCATCGGAATTTTGATCGGGCTTCTTCTGCCGGCCGTTCAGGCGGCTCGCGAAGCGGCGCGTCGGATGCAGTGCGTCAACCATATGAAGCAACTCGGGTTGGCGGTTCACAACTTTGAGTCGGCGACCGGGAAGCTGCCGCCGCTCGACTTGGCGATGGGGCACGCGTCGATTTTGCCCCTCCTTTGGCCGTATATGGAGCAGGCCGCGATTTACGACGTTCTCAAAAACTGGCGCGGCGCCAAAGACAAAACGTCCGGGTTCGGCCAAGACCTCAGCCGCTCCGACTCCGGAACCGGCGACTATTTTTGGCGTAACACCGAGTATATGACCGACGAACTCCGCAAAAATTTCAGTTCGGTGCCGTTCGTGAAGTGTCCGAGCCGACGCGCCGGAGTCGCCGGGACGCCGCTGACGAACACGGCGCTGACGCATAACGGCGTTACGCAAAACGGGTTGCAGTCCTGCGCTTCTTACGGGCCGCTCGCCGACTACGCGCCGGTTATCTACACCGAGTATAAGTCGCCCGCTTGCACCGACTTCCAATGGGTCGGCGCCGCCGATACTTACGCGCTGCACGGCTCGAACTTTTCGCCGTTCCGCCGCGCCGTCGTTTCGGTCGCCGGGGACGAACGAACTTGGCAGCCGCGCGACGCGATCTCCCGTTGGATCGACGGGACGAGCAACCAATTTATGTTCGGCGAAAAGCACATCCCGATCGGAATGCTCGGCGGCGACGGAACCGCTTGGCGGCACGACCAAAATTACCTCGCCGCGACCGACTCGAACGGGCGCGACTGGGCGCTCGGCCGCGCCGTTTCGGAAGCGTATCCGCTCGCTTCGGCTCGCGATTACACGAACGCGCAACGCTTTTTCGGCTCTTGGCACGCCGGCGTCGTCAACTTCGTAATGGGGGACGGCGCGGTGCGTTCCATTTCGACGACCGCGTCCGGCAAAACGCTCGGCAAGTTCGCGCACGTCAGCGACGGCGGAACGGAATCGCTCTAATTCGACGGAAAGGAGACGAAACGATGAAAACGCGCAATCTCTTTTTAGCGTTGGTTTTAGCGACGGCGGCGCTTAGCGTCGGGTGTTCTTCGAACGTCAAGCTGACCGGGACGGTCTCCTATTCGGACGACGGCGCTCCGGTCGAGAGCGGGACGATCTGCTTCGTTTCCGGCGAAACGCAGGGGCGCGGAACGATCGTCGACGGCAAGTTCGAGACGAGTTTCGGCGACGAAGCGGGGCTTCCGCCGGGCGACTACCAAGTTTACTTCGTCGGCGTCGAGGCGGTCGTTCGCGAGAGCGAGGAACTCCCGGACGGGTCGATTACCGACGCGGTTACGGCGCCGTCGATCGACGCGAAATATTTGTCGGCGGAAACGTCCGGCTTGACGCAAAAAATCGACAAGTCGACGAAAACGGTTGACTTTAAGCTCGACCGCAATCCGGAACTTTGACGCGGAAAGCGTCGAGCGGCGACTTTGCCGATTTTGACGAATATCAAAGACCCTTCGACAAACTTAACGGTTTGGCGAAGGGTTTTCCTTATTTTGCGCGGCTTCGCGGAGAGCGGGGCTTCTTGACTCTTTGCGAAAGACGGGTATACTAAAGATCGAAGACGCGGCGACGGTCGAGCGGAAACGCAAAGATGATTTTTGTCGCGTTATCGTGCGGGCGGCGTTTGACGCGGCTCGGACAAATTCGACGGTTTGCCCGTCGTTGTTTTCACCTAATTAACCATCAAAACAGGTTGCGCTAACGATGCGATACGCTCCCAATCCCGACCCCGTCGTTCAGGAAATGCTGAACGCGACGGGGCTCTCCTCGTTGGACGATTTGTTCGTCGACATTCCGGAGGAAATTCGTTTAAAATGTAAATTGCCGGAAAGTTACGGCGCGACGGAAATGTCGGCGCGGCGGCAGTTGGAAGAACTCGCGTTGGCGAACTACACGGCGGACGACTCGCCGATCTTCCTTGGCGCCGGGTGTTACGATCACTACATTCCGACCGCCGTCGAAGCGATTGTCGGGCGTTCGGAATTTGTTACCGCTTACACGCCGTACCAACCGGAAATCAGCCAAGGGATCCTCCAAGCGATCTTCGAATATCAAACGGCGATCTGCCGCCTCACCGGGATGGACGTCGCCAACGCGTCGATGTATTGCGGCGGGAGCGCGCTCGCGCAAGCCTGCGTGATGACCGCCGAAACGACGAAGCGCAAGATCGTCTTGATTCCGGCGACGCTGAATCCCGATTACGCGAGCATCGTCGAAACTTACGCCGCGTCCGAACTCTTCGAAACGCGCGTTATTCCGGAGCAAAACGGCCTCGTCGACCTGGACGCTTTGAACGCGATCTTGGCCGAAGAAGGGAAAAACGTCGCCTCGGTCGTTATCCAATACCCGAACTTCTTCGGGAACTTGGAACGCGTCGGCCAAATCATCGCCGCGGCCAAGAGCGTCGGCGCGCTCTCGATTATGTCGGTCGACCCGATCGCGTTGGCGATGCTCAAATCGCCGGGCGAATGGGGCGCGGACGTCGCGGTCGGGGACGGTCAACCGCTCGGGAACGCGATGAGCTTCGGCGGTCCGCACCTCGGTTTTATGGCGGTTTCGAAGAAGCTGCTCCGCAAAATCCCGGGCCGCTTGGTCGGCGAAACGGTCGACTCGGAAGGGAAACGCGCTTTCGTTTTGACGTTGCAAGCGCGCGAGCAACACATCCGCCGCGAAAAAGCGAGTTCGAACATCTGCTCGAACCAAGCGTTGAACGCGTTGACGGCGTTGGTTTACTTGGCGTTCGTCGGCCCGCTCGGCTTGAAACAAGCGGCGAACGCGTCGCACCGCGTCGCCAGCTACGCTCGTTCGGAGCTGAAAAAAGCCGGGTTCGAGTTCAAGCACGACGCGCCGTTCCTCCGCGAGTTCGCCGTTAAGGTCGACGACCCGCGCGGAATGAACCGTTACCTCCTCGAATGGGGAATCATCGGCGGTTACGAACTGGAAGACGGGCTTCTCCTCGCCTTTACCGAAAAGCGAACGCGCGAAGAAGTCGACGAATTGGTCTACTGCATGAAGAGCTACCAATTCGACGGCGTCGGGAAACGGTTGACGATCGACGAAAACGCGGACGCCGAGTAGAAAGGAGCGCGCAAGAATGAAACTTCTTTACGAAAAACACGTTAAAGGGAGCAATTACTTCCGCTTCCCGCTCCAAGACCTGCCGGAAATCGACCTGCAAGAAACGTTGCCGGAAGAACACTGGCGCGAATCGCCGCTCGGTCTCCCGGAGCTTAGCGAAGTCGAGGCGGTGCGCCACTTTACCGCGCTGTCGAAGCGAGCGTTCGGCGTCGACGACGGGATGTACCCGCTCGGCTCCTGCACGATGAAATACAATCCGAAACTCGGCGAATACGCGGCGCGTCTCCCCGGTTTCGCGCACGTTCACCCGTTCCAACCGGTCGACACCGTCCAAGGCGCGCTCGAACTGATGTACGAGCTGTCGCTGATGTTGGCGCAAATCGGCGGGATGGACGCCTTCACGCTCCAACCGGCGGCGGGCGCGCACGGCGAAGCGACCGGGATTATGATCATCCGCGCTTACCACAAGCAACGCGGGGAAGACGCTCAACGTCGCGTCATTTTGGTTCCGGACTCCGCGCACGGCACGAACCCGGCCAGCGCGGCGAACGTCGGTTACGAAATTCGCGTCGTCAAATCGAACGAACGCGGCCGCGTCGACCTCGAAGACTTGAAGGCGAAACTCGGCCCGGACGTCGCCGGTTTGATGTTGACGAACCCGAACACGCTCGGCTTGTTCGAAACGGACATCCTTGAAATCTCGCGGCTTACGCACGAAGCGGGCGGGCTCCTGTACTACGACGGCGCGAACCTCAACGCCATTATGGGCGTCGCGCGCCCCGGCGATATGGGCTTCGACGTCGTTCACTACAACCTGCACAAAACGTTCGCGACCCCGCACGGCGGCGGCGGTCCCGGTTCCGGGCCGGTCGGCGTCAAGAAATTCCTCGAGCCGTTCCTTCCGTCGCCGGTTGTCGTCAAGACCGATTTCGGCGGTTACGACTTGGACTACGACCGTCCGCTTTCGATCGGCAAAGTGAAGACGTTCTACGGGAACTTCGGCGTCTGCGTCCGCGCTTACGCTTACATTTTGTCGCTCGGTTGCGAAGGGATCAAACGCGCTTGCCAACACGCCGTCCTGAACGCGAACTACATCCGAACGCAATTGGCCGGCGACTTCGATTTCCCGATCGACGAACTCTGCAAACACGAGTTCGTTTGCGCGCCGCAAAAGCTCGAAGGCGGCTCCGACGTCCACACGCTCGACGTCGCGAAACGTTTGATCGACTTCGGTTACCACCCGCCGACCATCTACTTCCCGTTGATCGTCGACGAAGCGATTATGGTCGAGCCGACCGAAACGGAAACGAAAGAGCGTCTCGACGATTTCATCGCCGCGATGAAGCAAATCGCGAAGGAACGCCGCGAAACGCCGGAAGTCGTCAAAGCGGCGCCGCACGGCACGGTCGTGAAGCGTCTCGACGAGAC
>JAFYVO010000021.1 GCA_017549085.1 Thermoguttaceae bacterium | reverse complement strand
GCGTCAGCGCCGAGCAATGCTCGAACGCGCTTTCTCCGATCGTTCCGACGCCTTCCGGGATGACGACTTGCGTCAGCGCCGAGCAACGCTCGAACGCGCTTTCTCCGATCGTTCCGACGCCTTCCGGGATGACGACTTGCGTCAGCGCCGAGCAATACGCGAACGCGCGGGCGCCGATTTCGCGAACGCTCGCCGGGATAACGATTTTTTTAAGTTTGTCGCAAGATTCAAACGTTCCGTCGTCGACGCGTTCGAGACCGTCGGGAAGAATGATCGACTCGAGTTCAAGGTCGTCCGTTTCGGAGAAGACGATTTCGAGCGCTTTGACGGGGCGCCCGGAGATTTGAGCGGGGATTTCAAGGGTCGAGGCGTCGTAATCGGTCGCGTCGAAAGAGACTAAATTGAGCGAACCGTCGGGGCGGAAAGTAACGGTAAAACGGGATTCGAAGGCGCGCGGCATAGAACTCTCCTAAAAAGAAAAAGAGGGAATAAGAAACAGCGTAAAAAACGCCGCGACGCTGGAAACGTCGCGGCGCTTGCGCTTAATCGGCGGTCAACGGAGCGCGACCGCCGAGGGAAAAAGCGTTAGTCGGTCGACTTATTTCGTCTTCGGGATTTCGCGGAGGATACCGAAGTCGATGTATTGACCGCCCTTCGTTTGATGGCAGTGAATCGCGATCGTGTTTTTGCCCGCTTTCAGCGCTTTTTTCAGCGCGACGGCGTCCAAACCGATGTAGCCGTAGGAAGCGTAACCCGCGCACTTCGCGACTTCGACGCCGTTGACGTAGATTTCGCAATCTTCGTCGTGGTAGCCGTAGCCGACGAGTTGGGTAACGTCTTCAATGTCTTCGGCGGCGATTTCAACGTCGCGACGAATCCAAATGTCGGAACCGTCCCAAATCGTGCGAACGTTCGTTTCCGGCGTGTCTTTCGTGCCGAAACCGGCTTCGCCGACTTTCCAAGCGGACGCGTCGAAATCGGCGGCGGCCCAGGCGTCGGCCGGTTGTTCGAAGGTGTAGCTCCATTTTTGAGCGTCTTTCTTCGAGCACGGAACGACGACTTTAACTTCCGGAGCCGGAAGACGGAGCGCTTCGTTCGACTTGCGCATTTGTTCGAGCGGGAACTTAATTTCGCCGCGGTCGTAGGTCATGAAACCGTTGAGTTCGATTTCGACGTCGGTCGTTTGGGTGTAGACCGCCGCCGAGAGACCGGCTTCGATGAGCGCGCGCATTTCGCGGTTTTGGTTGTGATAGAACGAGAAGAGCGCATCCTTCGATTCGAACAAACCGCCGTAGCCCCAGTTCGAGTCTTCTTGCCAAACGCGACCGCTGACCTTCAGGCCGAGACCGCCGTATTCGCCGAGGACGGTCGCGCGGTTTTCTTCGGTCGGGAACATGCCCGGGCCGCGATATTTGTGCATGTCGCTGATATCGCCGCATTCGGCGCGGGGGGCCCAACCGCTGGTGCAGTTGATCGGACGGGTCGAGTCGAGTTGACGGCAGAGGTCGACGATGCGGTAGGTGTCGAATTGGCCCCAACCTTCGTTGAACGGAACCCACATAACGATGCACGGGAAGAAGTCGAGCGCGTCGAACATTTGACGAAGTTCGGTTTCGTAGTAAGCGACCGATTCCGGCGAGCGTTCGGCGTCCGGATCGTTAAAACCGATGTATTTTTTCGTATCGCCGCTCGGCATGTCTTGCCACATCAGGAAGCCCATGCGGTCGCATTCGTAGTAGTAGCGAGCCGGTTCGACTTTGATGTGTTTGCGGATCATGTTGTAGCCGAGGTCTTTGAGGACTTTCATGTCGTAGACCATCGCGTCGTAGGTCGGCGGGGTGTAGAGACCGTCCGGCCACCAACCTTGGTCGAGCGGACCGTGTTGGAAGACGAATTCGTTGTTCAGCAAGAGACGGGTGATACCTTTTTCGTCTTTGCCGATCGAGGTCTTGCGCATCGCGTAGTACGACTTGACCGTGTCGACCGTCGCGTCGCCCTTGACGAGCGAGACTTCGAAGTCGTAGAGGTTCGGGGAGTCCGGCGTCCAGAGAGCCTTGCCTTGGGCGTCGAGCGTGATCGTCGCTTTGTTGGAGACGACTTTCGCGGTTTGGTCGCCGATTTTGACCGCGCAACCTTCGGCGTTCGCGACTTCGACGACGACGGCGCACGTCATGTCGTCGATATCCGGAATCGGACGAACTTTAACGATGTGCGCTTTCGAAACCGGTTCGAGCCAAACGGTTTGCCAAATACCCGTAACCGGCGTGTACCAAATGCCGTGCGGATTTTCGATTTGTTTGCCGATCGGTTGCGGGCCTTTGTTCGTCGGGTCCCAAACCTTCACGACGAGGGTTTGAGCGCCTTCCGCTTTGAGCGCGCGGGTAACGTCGACCGTGAACGGGCAGAAACCGCCTTGGTGGTGGCCGACTTTAACGTCGTTGACGAAGACGTCGGCGCGCCAGTCGACGGCGCCGAAGTTCAGCATAATTTCTTTGCCGGCCCAGTCGGCGGGAACTTCGAACGTCGTTTTGTACCAAAGATTGTTTTCCGCGCCGACTTTTTTACCGACGCCGGAGAGCGCGGATTCGGCGCAGAACGGAACGAGGATTTGACCTTGCGTCGCTTCGAACTTGTCGGCGACCGGAAGGATCGCGTAATCCCAAAGACCGTTCAGGCTCTTCCATTCGGCGCGTTCCATTTGCGGACGCGGGTAATCCGGAAGCGGATTGGTCGGGTCGACGTCTTTCGCGAAGACCGAGAGAAGCGGGCCTTCCGCCGGCTTCCAATCGGCCGAGAAGGCGTTTTGAGCGCTCGCGATCGCGACGACGCCCAAGAGAGCCGAAACGACTCCCGTCAGGAACGATTTTTTCATTGAAAACCTTTCAAAAAAGGAGGAACGAGCGCGAAACGTCGGCGTCGGCGGAAAACGGCGTTGGCTTCGGCGTCGCGCGGGCCATTATTTTCAGCGATTGCGCTCGAACGCTAACGAGGAACGGGCGAGCGACTTATGTCGTCGACGGTTCCGATTCGACGTTTTGTTGGCGGCGTCGCCGTAAAAAACGTAAAATCGGAACGATTTCTTTAATATAACGTATTTCTTGCCGTTCTTCAAGCGGGCGCCCGCGACATTTTTAACTATTTTAACGTCGCGGCGCGTTTTGTGGGAGCGGCTTGCGCGGCGCGTCAGTTCCAACCGCACTCGGTTCGGACGTTTTTCATCGTTTCGAGGACGTCGTTCCAGGTTTGCGGATCGAGCATCGCCGCGTTCGGGAACATGCAGCCGTCCCAACAAAGGTGGTTGAAGCGTTTCGACGGTTTGCCGGTATCCTCGTCGAGGAGCCAATATTTCGCGTACTTGACGACGTCGAGTTTGCCGTTCGGGTCTTTCGGGAGGCAGTGGCGCCCGGTTTTGTCGTGCGCGCCGGAGCCGAAGACGCCGCCGTCGTTTTGCGCGACGTGGAAGTCGATCGTCCAAGGACGGAGCGCTTTCGTCATTTTAGCGTAAGCGGCGTCGAACGTCTCGACGTCGGCCCAATCGAAGTCTTCCGGAACGAGGCGGTCTTCCGGAGCGTTCGCGCCGAGCAGGAAGAGAAGCGTGTGCGACATATCCGCTTGAAAACCGAGAACTTGCGGCAAGTCGACTTTTTCGAGAACCTCGACGCAGCGGCGCCAGCTGTGCATCCCGCCCCAACAGATTTCCCCTTCCATCGCGAGCATTTCGTCGTATTTCATCGCGATTTCGCAAGCGGCTTTGAACGTGTCGACGAGTTGCGCTTGGTTAGTTTCCGGGTCGCGCGCCCAATCGTCGACGGGACAAGAGGAGTCGATGCGAACGCAGCCGTTCGGGCGGATTCCGGCGTCGCGGAGTTTGCGCCCGATCGCGCAAGCCTCGTCGACGGCGGCGAGGAAGGCGGCGCGTTTTTCTTCGGCGCCGATCGCGGAACCGCTCCAAACGTTGGCGACGAGCGACCCGATTTCGAGTTGGTAATCGGCGCAATATTGAACGAGCTTTTCGATTTCGGCGTCCGGGTTTGCGAGATCGAAGTGCGGCGGCGCGAGGAAGAGGTCGAAACCGTCGAACTTCGTTCCGTCGACGTCGGCGTTGCGAGTGAGGTCGAGCATCGTTTTGAGGTCGACGCAAGGTTCGCCGTCGCCGCAACCTTTGCCGACGACGCCGGGCCAAGTCGCGTTGTGAAGTTTCGGGAATTTTTTAGCGGCTCGCTTCGCCATCGGCTGGGTCTCCGGAGTTTGGACGGCGTTTTGCGGCGGTCGAGCGGTCGCGCTGAACCTTCGAGCGTCGCGAAACGGTCGATTTTTAAGTAAGGAGGGAAAACGACGCAAAATAGGCGGTTTGCGTTGGTTGCGTCGACTCGGTAAAACGAAAAGACTGCGGGAAATGGGCGAACGTCGGCGATTCGGGCGCTCTTCGTCGCGCGATTCTTCCGACTCGAGTATATCAAAACGCGAACCGGTTTTCAAGGAAAAAGGCGTTTTTTTGAAATTTTTTGGAGATTTTGCGGTGAAAAAACGCCGCCGTCGCCAAACTTGGATACGACGGCGTTGATTTAGGTAAAACGCGCTGTTTAGGCGGTTTTGTCAACGGCGCGAACGGTCAAAAAACGCCGTTGCGGGAGTATCCGTAAGAGAAGACGGAGTAATCGCGGCTCGACGGCGGCGTCGGGGCGAGAGCGCGGCGCAAAACGCGCTCGACTTCGGCGGGCGTTTCGTTGGTGAAGTCGAAGCGGACGGCGCCGATTCCGGAGCGCAAAATTGCCGGGATCGCGTCGAGAAGGTCGACCGGGTCGGCGAGGTAAAGGGCGCTGCCGGAGACCGGACGGGCGTCGACGGCGGCGTCGCCGGTTTGCGGGAGGCGATTCGCGTTCTTCTCGACGAGGAAACGGCGCTCGTCGGCGTTCGTCAACCGAACGAACGGCGCGTCGAAGAGCGTTTTCTGGGTGAACATCGCCAAAAGCCGCCCGAAAACGGGGAGCCCGAGCGTCAAGCGGCGTTTCGCGAGGTAATCGTCGGCGGCGAGGTCGGCGAAAATCGCGTCGACGGCGCGGTCGGAAATTTCCGGCGAAAGGTAAAGGAGGTCGGCGCTTGCGAAACGGTCGCCCAAATAACGGACGGCGCGGGCGTTCCCGACGTTGAACGTCCAATCGAGCGCGAACGGTCGGCGCGCTTCCCCTTGCGAACGTTCGAAACGAACGGCGGCGGCGAGCGAACCGGCCAGCGGCGCGACGGCGACGTCGTTTTTGAACGCCTCTTGATAACGGGGCCGATTTTCAAACTGAACCGGCTGCGTTTCGAAGTGAACGCGGTCGATTCCGAAGCGGCGGCAAACGTCGAATTGCGCCCGATTGCGGACGACGGCGGTAAAATAGGGGATTAAGGCGTCGCCGGCAAGCGGGGCGTTTTCGTTAATCGCGGAAACTTGGGCGGTTTGGCGAATTTGCGCTTCCGGCTCTCGGCTAACGCGGCGATACGACTCGACGATTTTCCGTTCGAGCGTTTCGACCGCCTCTTGACGCAAGGCGTTGAGGAGCGATTTCGGAACGAAAACGTCGGCGTCGAAACGAATTTCCGCGTCGTCGAGGTAAAAGGGCGTTTCGCCGAAGCGGTCGAGCCCGTCGCGGAGCGCCGTTTCGTCCGCCGGGCGCTTTTGCGAGCGTTCGAGCGTTTGCTCCGAGCGAACTGTCGCGACGGCGCGGTCGGTTTTGAGCGTCAGTTCGAGCGGGCGGTCGACGCGGGCGGTCAAACGGGCCGAAATCGGTTCGCGTCGGCGAATCTGTTTGAGCGCGTTTTCGACCGTTTTGTTCAGCCGATGATCGAAAGTGCGGTAAAGAACGGTCGCTTCCGGCGGAATCGGGACGTCGAAAC
The DNA here is from genome assembly GCA_017549085.1 of Thermoguttaceae bacterium. Lineage (GTDB taxonomy): Bacteria > Planctomycetota > Planctomycetia > Pirellulales > Thermoguttaceae > RUG369. Next base: position 4,698 of record JAFYVO010000021.1, on the reverse strand, counting down.
GAACGAGATCGCCCGGTTCGGCGCGCTCGACAAGTTTCGTTCGCCGGGAGTTCGTCGGGTCGACGAGCCGGATTCCGCCGACGTTGAGACCGTCGAGCTTTCGCGCCGTTTCGTCGAGGAAAACGACGCCGTCGCCGTTGACGAGCGGGGCCGACAACCGAACCGCGTCGCGGCGGACGCGCCCGATTTCGACGCCGAAGTTCGACGAGAAAAATTCGTTGACGATCGCCGGGTCGTGTTCGCGGAAGTAACCGAAGTCGTATCCGCGGTTGAAAATCCCGGCGATTTCGCGTCGGCGGGCCGTTTCGACGTTGGCGTCGGCGACGTTCCCTTGCGTCGGTTCGTCGTCGGCCGACTTTTTGAGCGAAAGACGTTTCGCGGCGGTCGACGCGGAAACGCCGGTCAGCGAGTCGAGCAAATCGCGGTAATAGCGGACGGTCGTATAGACGTAAACCGGCGACTTCATCCGCCCTTCGATCTTAATCGAGTCGACGCCGATTTCGAGAAGTTCGGCGAGTTCCGCGCGCCCTTGGAGTTGGTCTTTGAGCGATAGGAAGTAACCGTATTCGGCGTTCGGGTTGAAGTCGCGAGGGTCGGCGGCGCGTTTTTGCGGGCGTTCGACGGCGTCGAGTTCGTCGCGACGCAGACGGCGGAAACGGCGGTCGGACGTCGCGAGGGCGAGTTCCGGCGCGTCGGCGGAAAGCGTTTCCATCCGGTAATATTGGCGGCAAGGCTGGGCGCACATCCCGCGGTTCCCGCTCCGTCCGCCGATGAAACTCGACAGATAGCACTTCCCTGAACAGCCGAGGCAAAGAGCGCCGGACGCGAAAACTTCCAACTCGATCGACGTTTGCGAACGAATCGAACGGATTTCGTCGAGCGAGAGTTCGCGAGCTAAGACGGCGCGCCCGAACCCTTGCGCGGCGAGCCAATTCAACTCGGCGGCGGTTCCCGGCGAGAATTGCGTCGACGCGCAAAGCGGAAGGTCGGGGAACCGGTCGCGCAAAAAGGAGACGGCGCCGTAATCTTGAACGATGACTTCGTCGAGACCCGCTTCGTAAAGGCGGCGCAAGTCCGGTTCGACGAGATCGAGTTCCGCGTCGGAAAGAACGGTGTTGAAGGTCAAGTGAACGGAGACGTTCGAGCGGTGCGCGAAGTCGATCGCTTCGACGTACTCCTCGACCGAAAAGTTTTTCGCGAAACGTCGCGCGCCGAAACCCGCGACGCCCATATACACTTCGTCCGCGCCGGCCTTGACGGCGGCGACGAGCCGGTCGAAATCGCCCGCGGGCGCCATAATCTTCATCGTTGAGTTCCTTCGTCGGTCGGCGGCGATTGCGCGCGCATTAACATATATTGACAACAGCGTGTAGCGCTTGGATTAAGAGACATTTGCGTCCTGGTTCGCAAACGTTTATTTGACAACGCTTAGCGACATGGCGCGCGTCGGGCGGTCAAACGTCGTTTTCTTCGTCGAAACCGAGTTCGAGCGCGGTTCGACGGTCGCGGTCGGCGGCGGCTTTATCGCCGAGTTCGCGTCGAACGAGGGAGCGATAATAATAGGCGTCGGCGTTTTCCGGGTCGAGTCGGAGGGCTTCGTCGAAATCGGCGAGCGCTTTTTTCGTTTCTCCGAGTTCGGCCAACGCCGACCCGCGAGCGACGAAGCAGTGGGCGAATTCCGGATCGAGTTCAAGCGCTTTCGAGTAATCGGCCAACGCGTCGGCGAGTCGGTTTTCGCTCGCGTAAAGGACGCCGCGGTCGTAATACGCCGGGACGAACTCCGGCGCGAGCGCGAGGCAAGCGCGGAAATCGTCGAGCGCGGCGTCGGGATTGCCGAGCATATCCGCCGCGATCGCCCGTCCGTAAAACGCCGCGAACGCCTTGCGATCGAGCGCGACCGCTTGCGAATAATCGTCGACGGCGCCTTCGAAGTCGCCCAAAAAGCGCTTCGCGTGTCCGCGCAACTCGAACGCTTCGGCGCGTTTCGGGTCGAGTTTGAGAACGCGGTTCGCCTCTTCGAACGCCCGTTCGAACTCCTCGAACTCGAGCCAAATCTTGCCGAGCCCGATTCGCGCCGCGACGTGGTTCGCGTTGTAGCCGAGCGCCTGTTGGAACGCGTCGAACGCCTCTTCAAAATCGCCGTCTTCGAGGGCGTCGCGTCCCGCCGCCGCGAACGTTTCGGCCAACCCGCGACGATTGCCGTCGGCGCCGAGCGAAACTTTGGCGTTTTTACCGGCTTTTTTCTTGCCGCCGCCGGCGTTTTTCGGTTGCGAAGCGTTCTTCGGAGCGTTTTTTTCGGAACGACGCGCGTCGGAATTCGACGGTTGGGAAGGTTGAGAAAACGACATAACGGCGCTCGACTGGGGAAAATAGGGGAACGGGGAAACGCGGATAAACGAAAACCGTCGTCGAACCGAAAAGGACGGCTCGACGGCGGTAAAACGCAACGTGCGCCGTCGTCGAAACGGAACGCTTCGACGGCGGCGAAAAGCAAATTAAGGAGGAAACGGCGCAACCGAATCGTCGGAACGACGCGTCAAACGTCGAGATATTTGACGTCGAGCGCGAATTTTTCGATGAACTCGCGGCGCGGCTCGACTTTGTCCCCCATCAAGATGCGGAAGAGGTCGTCGGCGGCTTCGGCGTCCTCCATCGTTACTTGAACGAGGGTGCGGTTGGCCGGGTCGAGCGTCGTTTCGCGCAACTCTTCGGGGTCCATTTCGCCCAACCCTTTAAAGCGCGTGATTTGCCAACCTTTTTCGCCAGCTTCGCGAATCGAGGTGAGGAGCGAACGGAGGTCGTCGACGCCGGTTTCCGATTCGCCGCGAATCAACTTGTACCGCGCGCCTTCGACGCCGGTGCGTTGAACCGGGTAAAGGGAGTCGATTTCGAACCCCGCGTCGCGCAAGGCGACAAGTTGGCGGTTCAGCGAGCGGACTTCGTGCAGCTCGACGACGCGCAAAACGGCTTCGGTCGCTTGACCGGAGTTTTCGTCGACGTCTTTCGTCGGGTCTTGGCTCAACCCGGCGGAAATCGAGGAGGCGGCCGTCAACGCGTCGAGCGACGCGCCGGTTTCTTGTTCGATTTGCGTCGTGAACTCGGTCAGTTCGCGGCGGTCGAAGAACCAACGGGTTTGTTCCTTCCATTGAACGTTGTACATCGGAAGGCGCGCCGTCGCCGGGTCTTGAAGCTCGGCCAAGGAACGGAGGCTAAACCCGCGACGTTCCAACGCTTGGATCGATTCTTCCAGCGAGCTAAGAGTGCGGCAGAGCGCGACCATCGCTTCGTTTTCGATCAGGCGACCGTCGTTCGGGTCGAGCGCGGCGTTTTGAATCCCGGCGTCGAGGAGTTCCTTCTTCATCTCCTCTTCCGTTTGGACGTAACGGGTCGTCCCTTTGCCCCCCTTGCGGCGGACGCGGAAGAGCGGCGGCTGGGCGACGTAAACGTGCCCGGCTTTGACGAGGTCGTACATTTGACGGTAGAAGAACGTCAAGAGGAGCGTGCGGATGTGCGAACCGTCGACGTCGGCGTCCGTCATGATGACGACTTTGCCGTATCGGCGTTTCGAGAGATCCATTTCCTTGCCGAAACCGCCGCCGAACGCGACGATCATACTGCGGACTTCTTCGTTCGCCAAAACCTTTTCGTCGCGGGACTTATAAGCGTTGATGATTTTACCGCGCAACGGCAGAATCGCTTGGTATTCGCGGATGCGGCCCCCTTCGGCGCTCCCGCCCGCGGAGTTCCCTTCGACGAGGTAGAGTTCGCATTTGTCGACTTCGCGGCTCGTGCAGTCGCGGAGTTTGCCCGGCATTCCGCCGTGGCTGAGCGCGTTTTTGCGGACGCGAACCATTTCGCGAGCGCGACGGGCGCTTTCGCGAGCTTCGGCGGCGACGACGCCTTTGTTGACGATCGTCTTCGCGGTCGCCGGGTTCTCTTCCAAGAACTTCGCGAGCGCGCCGCCAAGAATCGTGTTGACGATCCCTTCGACTTCGCCGTTCCCGAGCTTCGTTTTCGTTTGTCCTTCGAAACGCGGTTCCGGAACGCGGACCGACACGACGGCGGTGAGCCCTTCGCGGAAGTCTTCGCCGGTCGGCGTTTGATTTTTGAAGAGGTTTTCGTTTTTGCCGTAAGTATTCAACGCCCGAGTCAACGCGGCGCGGAAACCGGAAAGGTGCGTCCCGCCTTCGATCGTGTGAATGTTGTTGACGTAAGAGCGGACGTTTTCGGTGTATTCGACCGTGTATTGGAACGCGATTTCGACTTGAACGCCGTCGGCGGAGTCGGCGACGTAAATGACTTCCGGGTGCGCCGGTTCGGTCGAGCGGTTCAGGTTGCGAACGAAGTCGACGAGACCGTTTTCGTACTCGAACGTTTCGGAGCGACCGTCGCGAGCGTCGGCGAACGTGATCTTGACGCCGCGATTCAGGAACGCCAAGTCTTGCAGGCGGCGGAAAAGGGCGTTGCCACCGTCACCGTGACCTACAGCTACACGGAAGAAGAGCCAGATGTCCTGACAGGAATCATGCGGGATGCCCACAAGAGCAGAAGCCAAAGCTACAACATCATTATTGAATAAGTTCGAACCATTACCCGCAGGCGAAAGCTTGCGGGTGTTTTTTGCCCACAGCTTGTTTCTTCGCCCCTTTTCTGCTAAAATAACAGCACAACGACATCCGCATGGAGGTCTATACACAG
>JAFYVO010000241.1 GCA_017549085.1 Thermoguttaceae bacterium | reverse complement strand
TTCATACCGCGCTTCGCTTTGATCTCTTGGTATTCGTCGTCCGTGATTTCCCCCGCCTTGAGGCGTTCCAAATCTTCGTCGACAACCGTTTCGCGCTTCGAGATCGTTACCTTGTATTCGCCCGGTTTCAGGCCTTCGCCGACGGAACCGCTGTTCGCCGAGTATTCGCCCTTTTCGTTCGTCGTCACCGCGCCGCTTTCCGCGCCTTGACCTTGAGCGACGAACGTAACGATAGCCCCCGACAACGGAGCCCCGTCGAGCGTAACGACGCCCGTCGTCTTGCGGTACCCCAAGTCTTTGCCGCAACCGGAAACCAAAATCGCGCTCGCCGCGAACGCCAACAACATCAACGTTTTCATTTTCATCGGTATTTTCTCCCAACGGTCGACTCGCGCCGTCCCGTATCTCTTGCTCGATTGCAAAAACGACGCCGCCGACCGAAGTCCGCGACGCCGTTTCAAAACGTTTTCGGGAAGCGTTCGCGACGCGTTCCCGAACGTCGTTCGTTAATATTAAAGTTGCGTATCGGTTTCGCCGCCCGCGATGGAGCCGAGAGCGCCCCAAACGCCGTACGGGGATTTCCCGCCGTAGTCTTGCGGACGATCTTTGTTGATCGCGACGTCGTCGGCCGATTTCGATTGGTCGCCGGCGTCGATCGTTTCGCTAATGAAGCGAACCGAACCGTCGCACATCACGACGTTGACGCCGCCCGAGTGGTTGCTCGACGCGGCGGTAATGCACCAGTCTTCAGCGTTCGTGTTCGCGCAGGACGGGGAGTTCGGCGGGAGAATCGCGAAGAACGGCGTGTAGTTGCCGTTCGCGTCCGCCCAACGGCAGCCTTGGCGCCAGTGCGAACCGGTCGTGTCGACCGAAGTGCCCGAGACGAATTCGCCGTTCGAGCCGCGAACCGCCGCGCAGTTCACCGGTTTGAAACCGAGGTTCGGCCAGCTCGTCGGGGAGGAACCGTAGTTGCCGCCGAGGGTCGCGATCCCGCCCTTGACTTTCGTCGAGGTGTTGCCGCCGCCCATCACCGCTTCGCTGAACGCCATCGAGTTCGAGAGACCGTCGGTAATGTCGGACGTCGTGTTCGGGTGCGCGTCGCCGTCCGAACCGAAGCCGCGGTATTCGTCCCATTCCCACGCTTTCGCGAGGTCGCCCGCGCAGATGCGGTAGCTCGTGCCGCAGACCGCGCCTTCCGGACGCTTCGCGTTCCCGTCCGACGGGCAGTGGAACGCCGTAATGTTTTTGCACCACGGAATATCGGCGCCTTCCGTCCACGGGGCGTGGCCGGCTTCGATCGCGCGGATAACTTCTTCGTACATCGCGCTTTGTTCAATGTACGGAAGCATCACGGAGTGGGCGGAGTAACGCGTCCAGTTGCCGTTGCCGGTATACTTCGACTTGAAAACTTTTTGACCGGAAAGGTTCGGGAAGAAACCTTGCGCGTCGTGGAAGTTTTGCGCGGCCAAACCGAATTGTTTCAGTTGGTTCGTGCATTGCATACGACGGGCCGCTTCGCGCGCCGCTTGAACCGCCGGAAGGAGAAGACCGATCAAAATACCGATGATCGCGATAACGACCAACAGCTCGACGAGGGTAAAACCGCGCTTGCGCATGTTAACCTTCATTAGTTTGCCTCTTTCTTTGATAAGACTCGTTAAAATAAATGCGACTCAATAACGGAATCGCGTAAATTTCTCGTCGGAGCGCTTGTCGCGCTTTTTGACAAAGAGCGAGAACCGCGCGTCGAACGCAAGAACTCGTTTCCTTATACACCGGAACCCGCGCCGCGGTTTCGCGATTTTTTAAAAATTTTCACCAAAAAAGAAACGCCGAGCTTTTTATAAAGCCCGGCGTAAAGCGTTAGGTTCTTTTTTACGCTTAGGTAAAATTTAACGGCGACGCGATCACGCCTTCGCGGCTTTCGCCTCTTCTTCGGCTCGGACGAGTTCCGGCGAACGGAGGTTCAGAATCAACGCGAACAACGCCGCGGCGATGAAGGACGAGACGACCAACATCCCGAAAACGCGCGGCCAACCGGCTTCGGCGATCTTGGCGCGTTCGAGCCCGGCGGTTTCCTTCACCTTGTCGACCGTTTCGGCGGAGACGGCGGCGCCGGTCGCGTCGGCGAGTTTTTCGGTCAGCGACGTTCGCGCTTTTTCCGCTTTCGCCGTCAACTCTTCCGTTTTTTCCGGTTTCGCGTTCGCGGCGCGACGGTCGGCGTCGTACAGCCCTTCGGCGGCTTTCACGATTCCGGCGAGGTTTTCGTCGTTCGCTTCGATTTGAACGATCGCGGCGATCTCTTGGTCGCGTTCCGCTTTGACCGGCGCCGTCGCGGAGTCGACGAGAACGCCGACGCCGAGCCCGGTAACGAGCGTCGACAGGTAGCCGAACAACCCGGTCAAACCGCTCGACGCGGCGGCCGCTTTCTTCGTCGCGACGGTCGAGGCGACGCAGCCGATCAAGCATTGCGGGCCGTAAATGAAGAACCCGATCAAGCTCATCAGAAGCGCGTTCAGGACGAGGTTGCTCGAGTTAAACTTCCAGAAGAGGAAGGCCGCGCCCGCGCAACCGAGCATATAATAGAAACACGCCTTCGCGCCGCGACCTTTGAAGAGCTTGTCCATCATAAACCCGCTCAAAATGATCCCGAACGCGCCGAAAATTTCGTAACTGGCGGTCGCCCAACCGGCGGCTTTCAGTTCGACGCCCTTCGCTTGCGTCAGGAAGGTCGGGGCCCAGTCGAGAATCGAGAAACGCACGACGTAAACGAAGAAGTTCGCCCAGCAGAGAACCCAGATCGCCCAGTTCGAAAAGACGTGTTTGCGGAGGTTCGCCCAGCAACCGGCGTCCTCTTCCTCCGCTTCGGCGACCGGCGCGGCGACTTCCGAAGCGTCGCCTTTGCCGCGGGTGCGTTCGTAATATTGTTCGACCGGCTCGAACCCTTCTTTTTCCGGCGCGTCGCGCAACGCCCAGAAAAGGAAAATCGCGCCGCTCATACTCAACGCGGCCGGAACCAGGAAGCAGTAATGCCAACCCAAACCGACGACGAACGAGTTCAAAATGAAGAGCAACCCGGCGCCGAGAGAGTGCGAAATGTTCCACGTCGCGAACTTGACCCCGTGTTCGCGCGGCGCGAACCAGTGCGTCAAACTCTTAGCGCAGGGCGGGAACCCCATCCCTTGCACCCAACCGTTGATAATCCAAAACGTCCCGATAATCCAAGCGAGCTTCGTCGCGCCGATCGCTTCCGGAGCGACGCCGCAGAACACGTTCGTCAACGCGGCCAAGAAAAGCCCGATCGACATAAAATAACGCGGGTTGACGCGGTCGCTCCAAATCCCGTTGACGAAGCGCGAAACGCCGTAAAGGACGCCGTGAATCGTCAAGAAGAGCCCGAGCGTCGTCTTCGTAACGCCGACTTCTTCGAGCCCCGGCATCGCCATCGTAATCGATTTCCGGACGAAATAGAAGAAGATGTACCCGATCATCGTCCCAAAGAGGATGCGCCAACGCCAATATTCGTATTGGGAGTCGGGGCGCGCCGGTTGCGGGGTCGCGGCGGAGTTTGCGAGTTGCGGAGAAGACATAAATTCGCCTCTTTAATTTAAAATTGCGTCAAAATATCAAAACGGCGTGGCAAAACGGCGCCGTCGCCCCCGCTCGCTCGACTTTTGCGTCGTCGAACGAAAGCGCCGCGATTCTCCGTTTTACCTTAACCGCGTATTTTTACTTTTTCTTCGTTTTCGCTTCGACGAGCAGGTCGGCGAGAACGGAAATATCGTCCAGAACGAGTTCCGGCGTCCATCCGGCTTCTTTGAGCGTTTCGAGGGTCGCTTCGCCGGTGAGAACGAGGACGCCCGGAATCTTCGCGCGGCGAGCCATTTCGAGGTCGGTGTAAATGCGGTCGCCGACCATCATAATTTCGTCGCGTTCGAGCCCGTATTTATCCATCACGCCGCCGATGGTCGCCGGGTCCGGCTTGCCGGGCACCGCTTCCGGTTTGCGCCCGGTAACGTTTTCGATCAACGCTTGGACGGCGCCGCAGTCGACGAGAACGGTTTCTTGGTCGGTCGGGCAGACGGTGTCCGGGTGCGTCGCGATGTACGGCTTCCCTTTGTCAATCCAGTAGGTCGCTTTGCAGAGGCGGTCGTAGGTGAGCGTCGTATCGAACGCGACGACGACCAAATCGGGCTCGTCCGTTTCGTTGTATTCGTCGATCAGCGTATACCCTTGTTCGGCGAACTCTTCGCGGAGCGACGCCGTCCCGAGAACGTAAACTTTCTTGACGTTCGGGTAATTTTTGCGCAGGAAGAAATACGTCGCCGTCGCGGAGGTCGAAACGTTGTCCGGCGTTGCTTTCAGGTTCAAGCTCAAAATCTTTTTGAGGTAGTCCTTCGCGCTTTTCGACGAGTTGTTCGTCAAGTAGGTGTACCCGATACCGAGCTTTTCGAGCGTTTCGAAGACGCCGGGGGTGAACGGGAAAAGCGTCCCGCCTTTGTAGATAGTGCCGTCCATATCGAAAGCGACGTGCTTAATTTTCGTCAGGTCGACGGTCGGATTCAGGTAGTGAACCGGATAATGATCGTTTTTCGCGTCGAGCATCGGGAAGGTTCCTTTCAAAAAAACTCGCTCCGCTTTTTTTAAGCGCGCAACGAGAAAATTGCGAAAACGGCGACGCGTCCGGCGCTAAAATTTTCCGGTCGAGCCGCGACGAAGAGGAAACGTCATTATACACCGTCGGAACGGGAACTTTCAACCCCCGCGCGCCGAAAATTTCGACGTTTTTTCAGAAAAACCGTCGTCGCCCAACCCCCTATTTTTAACATTTACCCCATTTTACCTAAAAATCATCCTTACCGCCGTCGTCGCGCGACTTTACGACGAATCGCGCCCGGTTCCCCTTAACAAAAATTCCCAAGGCGCTATAATAATAAGGATAAAATTTTTCGCGCTCTCGTCGTTTTTCCAGAACAGCCGAGAGCGCCGCAACCGTCGGGCCCTCGTTTGGAAGGAAGCGTTATGACCAGTCGACTCAACACGATCGAAGAAGCGATCGAAGCGTTCAAAAAAGGCGAAATCGTTATCGTTATGGACGACGAAGACCGTGAAAACGAAGGCGATTTCATTTGCGCCGCCGAAAAAACGACGCCGGAACACGTCAACTTTATGTTGAAATACGGTCGCGGTCAAACGTGCGTTCCGCTTTTGCCGGAAACTTGCCGCCGTCTCAACTTGACGCAAATGGTCAAGGACAACACCGCGCCGCTTCAAACGGCGTTCACCGTTCCGGTCGACCATAAAGACGCTCGCACCGGCATCACCGCGCAAGAAAAAGCGATGGCCGTTCGCGCTCTCGCCGACCCGAACTCGCAAATCGCCGACTTCGTTCGCCCGGGGCACCTCTTCCCGTTGGAAGCGAAAGAAGGGGGCGTCCTGCGTCGCGCCGGGCACACCGAAACGGCGGTCGACTTGGCGCGCTTGGCCGGTCTTTTCCCGGCGGGTCTCCTCATTGAAATTCTCGACGAAACCGGCGACCGCGCGACGACGGAAGAGCTGTTCGAATTGGCGAAGAAATTCGATTTGAAGATTATTTCGGTCGCCGAGTTGATCAAGTATCGCCGCCAACGCGAAAAGATCGTCGAACGCGTCGCGGAAGCGAACCTGCCGACGAAATACGGCGAAGGCACGATTATCGCTTACAAAATCAAATACGAAGAAGGCGAACCGATCGCGATCGTTTATGGCGACCTTTCGACGCAAGAAGCGCCGCTCGTTCGTCTGCACTCCTCTTGCTTCACCGGCGACTTGGTCGCGTCGTTGCGTTGCGACTGCGGCGACCAACTCCACTTGGCGCTGAAAAAGATCCAAGAGGAAGGGGGCGTCGGCGTGTTGGTTTACCTCCCGCAAGAGGGGCGCGGCATCGGTTTGACGGAAAAAATTAAGGCGTACAAACTGCAAGACGGCGGCATGGACACGTGCGAAGCGAACCTCGCGCTCGGTCACGGCGTCGACCTGCGCGACTATGGCGTCGGGATTCAAATCTTGAAAGACTTGGGCTTGCGCAAAGTTCGTTTGATGACGAACAACCCGAAAAAGGTCGAAGCGTTCGTTTACGACGGTTTCGATTTGAGCGTCGTGGAACAAGTTCCGCTCGTCGCGCCGTGCAACCAACACAACCGTTTCTATATGGAAACGAAGCGCGATAAAATGGATCACGCGCTCGAAGAAATGTGATTCGCCGCCGCAAATCGCCGACAATAGCCGCGAACCGGCGCGACTCGCCGATCGTCGCCCATAAAGAAACCGCCCGCGCTCTTCTCGAACGCGGGCGGTTTGCTTTTGGCGGCGTTAACCGCGATTTACTTCGCGATTTCGGTCGTTCGCGTTTCGCGGATAACCGTAACTTTGATTTCGCCGGGGAATTGGAGACGCTCGGTCAACGCTTGCACGACGTCGCGGCACGTCTTCGCGGCGCTTTCGTCCGTCGTCAAGAGCGGATTCACCAAAACGCGCATTTCGCGACCCGCTTGCACCGCGTACGCCTGTTCCACAAACGGGAACTCCATCGCGATCTTTTCCAGCTCCTCCATTCGCTTGACGTAATGCTCCAACGTCTCGCGACGAGCGCCCGGTCGCGCCGCGCTGCACGCGTCCGCCGCCGCGACGATCGTCGTGTACGGGTCGGCGACGCGCGGGTCGTCGTGGTGGTTCAACGCCGCTTGCACGACCTCCGCCGGTTCCCCGTAACGCTTCAAGATGTTCGCGCCGATTTTCGGGTGCCCGCCTTCCAGTTCGTGGTCCGCGGCCTTCCCGACGTCGTGCAGGAGCCCGCAACGCCGCGCCAGCTTCTCGTCCAACCCCATTTCGACCGCCATCATTCCGGCCAAAAACGCGACTTCAATCGAGTGCCGCAGCACGTTCTGACTGTAACTCGTGCGGAAATACAAGCGTCCAAGCAGGTTCACGACGCGATCGTTCAACCCGTGAACGTCCGCCTCTTGGCACGCCTCGACGCCGGCGCGCTGCACGAACGCCTGGATTTCGCGGTTCGTCTGCGCGTACACCTCTTCGATGCGCGACGGGTGAATGCGCCCGTCCGCGATCAACCGAGTCAACGCCAAGCGCGCCGACTCGCGACGTATCGCGTCGAAAGCGCTCACGATCACGACGCCCGGCGTGTCGTCGATGATAACGTCGACGCCGGTGATCTTCTCGAACGCCCGAATGTTGCGCCCTTCGCGACCGATGACGCGCCCCTTCATATCGTCGTTAGGAATGTCGACCGTGCTGGTCGTCGATTCGGCGGTATGAGCGGCGGCGTACCGTTGCAACGCCAAGAGGAGCGTCTCGCGCGCCTGTTCTTCGCAACGTTCCGCCGTTTGTTTTTCGTGTTTCAAAATCAACGCGCCCTGTTCCTCGACCAACTCCTGGTCGAGTTTTTTCAGGACGATTTCTTTCGCTTCTTCTTTCGAAAGGCTCGCCAAGTCGTACAAGACTTGGTCTTGCGCGGCGATTTTTTCTTCCAGTTCGGCGTTCAACTCCGTTTGGCGCGCGATTTTTTCGCTCAACTCGCGCCGCGTCGATTCGACCGTCTTTTCCTGTTTGCGCAACTCGTCGGCCTGTTGGTCGAGCGCGTCTTGCCGCTTGTCGAGTTGGCGTTCTTTTTCGCTTTGCTCCGCTCGCGCCGCGCGTTTTTCGCGTTCCAACTCTTCCTTTTGGCGCATTTCCTTTTCTTTAAGCTCGATTTCCGCTTCGCGCCGATAATTTTCGGCGTCGAGCTTAGCGCGACGCACGACGTCGTTCGCTTCGTCCTCCGCTTCTTTTTGGCGGAGCTTGTTCATATATTGCAGACCGAAGAAGACGCCGCCTCCCGACAGAAGCGCCGCGCCTAAGGTCGAAATGGCCGTTACAATAGAATTCACCCGAATATCCTCGCGCTTTTGCGCGACGCCGCGGACGCGTTTCGGGCAAACGTCGAGCGCCAAGCAAACGTCGCCCGCGAACGCCGACGCGAACGCCGACGTCCGACGCGACGCGAAAAGGATATTATTCGGCCTCCGACGGCCCATAAAATCGCGATTCCGAAAAGCGCGTCCGACAATCCCCTTCAAAACAACGCGAACCGCCGACGTTGCGCTCGACGTTCCGTTCTTTCCAAAGTCCCGACGCCGTCAAGCGCCGAGCAATTATCGCCGAGTCGTTCGTCGAACGCTTTTCAGCGCGAGAACGACCCTTTCGCTATTTTAACAAAGAAACCCGGCGTTGGCAATCGAAAAACCGAAAATTTTCGACCGTTTCAAAAAAAAAGTCGCGACGCACCGCTTATTGCGATACGCCGCGACGTTTCTAGTCGCCGTCGAAGAACCGACGCGCCTTCGTTAGTCTTCCATCACGTCTTTTTCGCGATTCTTGGCCAACTCGGTCGCCATTTCTTCGTACTTTTTCGTCAGCTCTTGGATCGATTCCTTCGCGTCGTCGCGTTCGTCCTCCGAAATCGCTTTCGCTTTTTCTTCGGCGTCGACTTGTTTGTTCCCGTCGCGGCGGACGTTGCGGATCGCGATTTTGCACTCTTCGCAAAGTTCGCTAATCATTTTCGCCATTTTGCGCCGAACGTCCGTCGAGAGCGGCGGAATGTTCAAGCGAATGACCTTGCCGTCGCTGTTCGGCGCGTACCCGAGTTCGGAGTTGATAATCCCCTTCTCGATATCTTTCAACGTTCCGGCGTCAAACGGACGAATCAAGATTTGTTGCGGTTCCGGACAAGCGATCGTCGCGATCTGCTTGAGCGGCATTTCGGAACCGTAAGCGACGACTTTAACCCCCTCGACCAACCCGGGATTCGCGCGCCCGGTGCGGACGCCGGTCAATCCCTTGCGAAGTCGAGCGACCGCTTTGTCCATCCGGTCCTCGACGTCGAATAAAATTTCTTCCGTCGACATAATCGATACTTTCGTTTGGTAATCGGTGAAACAAGGCCCGCCGCCCGACGCGCGGAAAGCGGAGCAAGAGCCGCCGCGACGTTCGCCCCAACGCCCGTCTCGAACGACTCCCTTTATTCGGCGCCAAACCCCAACGTCGGCGCCCTTACTCTATCAATATAAAGCGAATTCGCCGTCGACGCAAGGAGCGGGCGCGATATTTTCCCAAAATTTCCTCAGGAAACCGCGCTTTCCGCTCCGTTTGCGCCGTTCGCGACGCGTCAACCGGCGGCCGAGTCCTTCGAATCGCCCGATTCTTCGTCTTCGTAGCCTTCGCCGTAACCGTAACCGGCTCCGTACCCCGCGCCGTAGCCGTAGCCCGCGCCGTAACCGTAGCCGTAACCGCCGCCGTAACCGTAGCCGTAGCCGCCGCCGTAGCCGTAACCGGCGCCGTAGCCCGCGCCGTAACCGTAACCGTAGCCGTAGCCGCCGTTTTGTTCTTCTTCGGCCTTCTCGTTGTAGAAACGGTGTTTGTCGTAGCAGTTGACAACGCAACCGACGATATTCGCGCCGACTTCCGCCAACGCTTTAATCCCGGCGACGACGTCCGGACGCCCGCGACGACGAACGCGGAACACGTAGGTAACGCCGTCGACGCGAGTCGCCATCGCCGCGGCGTCGGAAGCGTACAAGGTCGGCGGGGAGTCGATCAAAACGACGTCGAACTTCGCGCGCAACTCTTCGAGCAACGCGTCGAACTCGGCGCCCGCGAGCAACTCGGCCGGGTTTTTGCGGTGCGTCCCGGCGGTAAGGACGGTCAGGTTTTTGACCGCCGTTTGACGCAATACCGACTCCAACTCGACTTTGCCTCTCAACACGTCCGAAACGCCTTCCTTATTCTCCAAGCCGAACCACTTGTGAACGTCCGGCTTACGCAAGTCGCAGTCGACCAAGACGACGTTTTTGCCCATTTCGGCGGTCTTGACGGCGAGGTTCGAGAAGAACATCGTTTTCCCGTCGCTCGGGTGCGGACTCGTGTTCAGAACGACGCGACCGCGACCGTTCGTCGGATGATTGAAGAGCCGCGTGCGGATTTGTCGGAACGTTTCGCACGCCGGGGCGTTCGGTTTGTAGAACGCGAGCAATTCCGGGTCGGGTTGGCGCGAGTCTTTCGCTTCCTTTTTCTTTTTCGGCGTAACGTCTTTCAACGCGGCTTTGAACGACGGAAGCTGCGTCAAAATCGGAACGCGAAGAGTTCGGGCAATTTCGCTCGGCGAGCGGAACGTCGCGTCGCACACGTCGACCAAGTACGCCAACGCAAACCCTAAAACAAACCCAACCGCGAACCCGACGAACGCGAACTTAATCAAGCTCGGATAAACCGCGATATAATCCAAACTCGGTTCGCCGACGCGCAACTCGTGTTCGTCGACGTTGCTGACAAGCGCGAGGCTTTCCAAACTTTGCCCAAAGTTTTGGTGCATCGTTTTAAGCGATTCGAGCGCGACGCGCTTCGCCGCGAGTTCTTCGCGATATTCGTTCATTTGACGGACTTCCGCGTCGTAGGAACGCATATATTCTTCCGTCTTCAATTGCATATCGCTCAATTCGGCGATTTTTTGGCGCACCGCTTTAACGTACCCCTCGAAGAAGTCGGGATAGTTAATCGTGCCGAACGAACCGACGTTGTTGATGTTCGACATCGTCTCGGCCAATTGTTGTTCGCGCAACGCGAGCCGTTTTTCCAGTTCGAGAACGCGCGGGTGCGAATCCCCAAACTTCAGACGTTCGGCGGAAAGTTCGCCTTCAAGTTTCGCGACCTCTTCTTCTTCGCGTTGACGCGCCGTGGTGGCCATCATACTCGCGGAGAGCGTTTCGGTGTCTTGCGAACCGCGCGCCGTGTTCAACATCGACGACAAAACCGTGTCGTTGTCGCCGGACCCCAGCATCGAAACGATTTCGTGCGTCGGGACGTCTTGAATATCGCGCCCCATCAACGCGTCTTCCAGAGCGGTCAAACGCGTGTTCCACTTGATGATTTCAAGGTCGATCGCGACTTGGCCTTCGCTCATCCCGACCAAACGCGCCAAAAGCGGGTTGTTTTCTTCGTTCCCCAAGTGCGTGATCTTGGCGGAACTCACCAAGTCGAGCAATTCGCGCGTCTTCTCTTCGATTTCGACGTGCAACGCGGCTTGGTGTTTTTCGATTTCCTTACGAACGAACTCGCTCTTGTTGTTGTACGTCGCATGGAAGTACTTCTTGAACTCGTCGACGACGACTTGAACGATCAACTGCGCTTCTTCAGGGTCCAAGGTAACGCAAGACACCGAAATAACGTTCGCGTCTTCCAAATCGCGCCCTTTGCCCCCCTTTTTAACGGAGAGCATTTTGCGCAACATCGCGATCGCGATCGCCTTTTTGCGTCTTGCGTCTTTCGCCGCGGCGACTTCGTCGCGAGTTTGCGTTTGCGCGTCTTTCGCGACGGTCTCGTCGGCGCCCTCGACTTCTTCCGCGTCCGTCGCGATTTCTTGCGCTTCCGGTTCGATCTTAGTTTCCGCGACCAATCTCGCGCTCGCTTCGACCCGGGAGTTAAATCGTTCTTCAAAACGCGGCGCTTCTTGACGATATTTTCCCAACAGCGCGTCGCTCACCGGCTCCAAAATAACGTCGCTGACAAGGACGGTGGAAAGCGTTTCCAAGTTGTCGATTTTCGTTTGATTATTCGCCGCGCTCGTTTGGTCGTAAGCGCGCAACAGCGCCGACGCGCTCGCCGACGGGAAATACATTTCCACGCTCGACTCGTACTCTTTAGGCGTAACGGTGTATTTATAAACCGCCAACGCGCCGCCGATAATCGTCATCAAGATAACGATCCAGAATTGACGGCGCAGAATCCCTAAAATGTCGAAGAAATTCAAATCGCGTTCGCCCATCCCCGCGCCGCCAATTTGCGGAGCCGGACCGCGCGGAACGTCGCCGCGACGACGCTCCATCCACGCGTCGCCGTGTTCGCCGCGATTTTTTTTCGACGTCTTTGGCGCGTCGGCGCGAACCGACGACGAATTCGACGCGTTCCCTTTCCATTGCGGAGAATTGTTCAACGAACCGTTCTCTGTAGTCATATTCTTCATCCCAATTTACTAGTTGCGACTATATTGCGCGACGCTCTCGCAGCCCGACGGCGCCGCGCGTCCGACCGGCGCAACGCGGCGCCGCCGCTCTATCGCGCTTCGAACGTTTTTTTAAGTTTGTTTTATTATACAAAACGCTTTCCATCTCGAAAAGAGGAATTACCGCGCCCCCTCGACGCGCTTTGCCTCCCTTCCAAGAGAGCGTTTTCGCTTCGTTTTTTCTTGGTCGCCTCCGCGCGCCGAGTGTTTCGCCCTATTTTTAACAATATAGACAATCTTGGCAATTTATAACGCTAAAAATAAGAAATTTATCCAACTAAGCTAAAAAAAATCTTATGCGTAATTTCAAGAATTCGCGCAAGATACGTAAAATAGACAACGATTTTCCGTCCAAATTCTCTAGTAAATTTTTTAAAAATTTTACTAAAAGTATCGACTTTCTATCTCTTTTAGACCTCCGACGCGATAAAACTCGACGCGCGTCCCGCAACCGCCAAGAAACAAAAAAAGAGCCGATCGCTCGGCTCTTTTTTTACGCTCTAACGGACTCCGTTATTAACGTTGGCACGGGGTAACCGGGCACGGGCAGTCGTCGTCGACGCCAAGCGCGATCGCCGTCGCGACCAAAGCGCCGGTCAAACCGAGGAAGCCCCAGTTGTTGCCGGCGAAGAAAGCGCCGGTCGTCGGAACTTGCGCCGGAAGTTGCGGAAGCGCCGGAACCGGACGAGCAACCGGAGTCAAACGCCCGACGCCGTTGGCGACCGGTCGAGCGACAATAACGCCGGCTTTATCGTCGTCTTCTTTAACGAGCTTCAAACCGGAGTCGGTCAGTTCGTAAACGAGTTCGTCGCCCGTCGGCGGAACAACAAGCGCGGCGGCGCCGTAACGAACGTGTTCGTCCGCGGCTTGTTCGACGGAAAGCTCGTAATTCCCTTCCGCGACGTCCATCGAAAAATCGGCGGTTTCGCCGTTAGCGACGACGGCGCCTTCGGCGTTCACGACCGAATATTTAATGTTTTGCGCCGCCACTAAGTTTTGATTGGCGTCGCGTTCTTTGATTTCCACTTTAACGTCGGCGGCTTGAACCGACGCAACGGTCGCCAAAGTCAAGACCGCAACCAACATCATCAAGGTACGTTTCATTTTTTCACCTAAATCCTTAGACGGCAACCGCGCGGCGAGCGTCGATTAACGTTTTTAACGCCGCCGCGAAACAATCCGCTTTATCCTCTATTATTCTATACGAGTTTGGCACTTTTGGCAAGTCTTTTTTTTAAATTTTTTCACTTTTTTTAAATTTTTTTGAAAAAAGTGAAAAATCGCTCCAACGCCGCGCTCGTTTTTATCTTCAAAACGCAACTTTAAATCGCCGTCGCTTCACGCCGTTCCTGCTCTTCTTAACGCTTTTTCCAATTATTCGCTCCAAAGCGCCCCAAAGAACCAAAACGACGTTCACTCGTCCGAGTTTTATCCCTCGAGCGTTAAAATCGCTCTTTTCAAACGTTCGACGGCGACGTTCAATTCGTCGGCGACCAGCGTCCCGCGTTCTTTTAGGACCGCGGCGATCGATTCGTAATACCAAATCAAACCGCTCGTTCCTCCTTTGAAACGCGACAGCGTCGTTTCTCCGCCGGGAATTCCCAAAGCGCGAGTTAGCGACGCGACGTTGTCCAACTTATCGCACCCGCTCACGAGCGCGGCGGCTTCGGAACCGGTTCGCAATCCCGCGATATACGCCTCTTTGCGTTCGCGCCAAGGCGCTTTGCGGTTCGCGTCGGCGCTCGTCGAGTCTGAAGTTTCCAGCACGACGTCGGCGACAAAATCGCCGAAACGCTCGCGAATTTTCGCCGCCGTCTCCATTCCGCCGCAGTCCTCGACCGCGTCGTGCAAAAGCGCGGCGACGGCTACGTCTTCCGACGCGCCAAAATCAAGCGCTAAGCCCGCGACGCGGAGCAAATGCGACAAATACGGAACGCGTCCGACTTTGCGCGACTGCTCGCGATGCAACTCGGAAGCGAACGCGAACGCTTCGTCGAATCGCCCGCTCAACGGTCCGGAGCCAAAAGTTTCGTCGATTTTTCTCGGCGTCATTGGAACCTCGTCGCTTGAACGTTGGAAACGCAATTTTTTATCGTCGCGTTCCTTGCCCGTTACGTCGTCTATTTTTTCACATTTTTACGTCGGCGTCAAGTAGGCTCGGCGTATTCCCTACCATTTTTGTTGTTTTTTTTTTATTCTTTCGCCGACTTCGACGTTAATCTCAACGTCGATTGCCGCGTTCGGACTTTTCGAATTTATTTTTTAACTCGATCGCGTCAAGTTCTATCGTTCCGACGCCCTCGAGAATCCCGATTTGAAGCGACGCTTCGACCGCGCGACGCGGCACCGCGATCTCTTCGCTCAATTCGCGCCAATCGAACGTTCCCGCCGACGCGGCCCAAAGGATTTCGTCGGCGATCGGCTTGCGGTTGCGGTCGAAAAAGACGATTCGGGCCAACGGAACCGTTTGTCTGCCTTCGGTCGCTTGCAGGTCGAGGGCGCGCGCTTGACCGGTCAAGACGATTTTCTTCACTTTCGTCCCGTCGACCGAAACAAATTGACGCAAATGACAATACATCTCGCGTTCGCGCTGTCGCTCTTTCAAATTAGCGAAATCGCTCGAAAGTTCCCGACGGTTCTCCGGCAAGGTCGCCGCCGCAAAACGCGCTTCGTTGCGGTCTTTTTTGCGATGTTCTTCCTTTACCGAAGCGTTGTCGCAAACGCAAACGCGACTCCCTTCCGGCGCGTCGTCGCGCTCGGCGACGTAAACGTTGCGCGTCGCGTACCAGCCGACCGGCGTCGGAAGACGCGGCGGAAGTTCGATCGCCAACTCGTTTTGGCTGTCTTGTTTATCGGCGCCGTTTTCTTTTTTCGCTTCGTTTTCTTGCGCCGACGCTTTATCTTCGCCATTCTTCCCATTTTCACGCGACGCGACGAGCGCGGAACGGACGATTTCCTCGAAACCACCGCCGACGATCTGCGGATTCGTCGGATCGGTCGAGTCGGCGCGCTTTTCCTCCGCTTCGCCGGTCATCGGAACGAAGCAGATCGGAATCAGCTCTTTGCGTTCGATTTTGCCGTTTTTCTTTTCGCAAAGGACGAAATATTGTTGATAACGCTCGCCGACCGGAATGATCAGCTTGCCGCCTTCTTTGAGTTGGTCGAGGAGCGGTTGAGGAACGTCTTCCGGAGAACAGGTAACGATAATTTTGTCGAACGGCGCGGCTTCCGGCCAACCTTGGTACCCGTCGCCGACGCGAACGAAAACGTTGTCGTATTCGAGTTTTTTCAACGTTTCGGCGGCGCGTCGTCCGAGATTCTTCACGATCTCGATCGAATAAACCTCGGAAACTAAGCAACTTAACACTGCCGCTTGATAACCGCTTCCCGTCCCGATTTCCAAAACGCGGTCGGTCGGTCGCGGGTCGAGCATT